>DAHWIS010000040.1 GCA_027344745.1 Microcaldota archaeon
GCGGCGGCACCATAGTATCGTTGGGCAAAGGAGATTACATAAACATAATGGACCTGTCGGGCATGAAGCCTTTAGACAGGGTGAAGCAGATACTTACGGCATTCGATATACTTACCGATATAGGCATGTATCCCGAACAGAAAAGGCTGACGGAAGAAGCCCTCGAGCAGGCTTACGTCAACAGCGGGTTCAACCTGTCCGAGCGCGCGCCGGATAATATCGATGCACCTACGATAAAAGAAGCGATATCACTTTTAGAAGAGCATCTTCAAGAAGGTACCTACGAATATCCCGCAGAACTCGAAAATGCGATATATAGGCTCAGGCAGTTCGCACGTGAAGGCGAGGATTATTTTGCAAGGAAAAGTACTCTTAACCTCTCAAAGATTGCAGAGTCTGGCATGGTCGACATAGACCTATCCGGACTGCCCGATGAAAAATTCCGCGCTCTTGCCGCTCTGTTCATATTGCAGACGCTTAAAGAGAGGATGAGGGTAGAAGGGTGGAGCGAAACAAAAGGCATAAAAACGATGGTGGTGCTGGATGAAGCATGGAAGGTGGCTAGCGATGAGAAAAGCGATGCGATAATGATAGTAAGGGAAGGGAGGAAATACCAATTCGGCCTGATAGTCGCATCGCAGAACCCTACGGACATAAACGAGGCAATATTCTCTAACGTGGGCACTACGTTCATGCTCAGGATAAAGTTTGAAAAATTCATGAACTATCTGCAGGGGTCTATGAACTTCTCCGAATTCATAAGATCTGAAATAAGCAAGTTCGGGGTCGGGCAGGCAGCGGTAAACATGGCATTCCAGACTGCGCAGCATTTTCCCGAGATATTCATACTGGGGCGCATAAAAGGCGAAGAACCGCTTTATGTGTATACTCTCGACATGACGGACGTACTTACGCAGAGCGAGCTTTCGGCAGGCATAATGCAGCGCGACTACCAGTTTGAAGGCGACGAGCTCAAAAACAAATTCATAGAATACAACGTGACATCGGAAGTCATAAACGCAATATTCGCGCAGCTTGACGCGCAGAAACGCTCGATGAAAATGTTGGATTTCATAAAGCTGATGAAGGAGAACGGTGTTAGCAACAACGACATAGTCACATTCCTGAAGAGCATAAGCATAGAGGACACGCTGATAGCGAGGATAATATCATCATCCGGTGGTTGAAATGGCGGCTAAAAACATCGGTTCCTATTCGATAACAAGACCAGAGCTCAGGCGCATTCTGATAGCATACAAAGTAGACGAGAAGAACATCGAGAAGCTGTTCTCTGACATGGAGAAAGCGCACAGGCACATAAATGTCGTCACATTCATATCGCTGCTCGAGAAATCCGATATATCAAAACCGACCATATCCAATATACTGAGGAGGCTCGGGATGGACGACGTAAAGATAAACAACGCACTCAACATGTCGGACGAGCAAAAGCTGGTATCGGAGTCCGGGCGCATATACGAAGCGACTATAGACTTCGATTAAGGTGGTATTCGTGAACAAGGATTATAGATGCATTTTGTGCGGACAACAGAAGGACGGGATACCTGTCAAGATGGACCATGTCATAAACGGAATAAGGTGGTTCAAGCGCAACGTAACGAAAAACGAGAAGGGCTACGTATTGGTGGTATGCAGGGACGATTACAAGAAATACTACAAAGCGCGCGCATCGTTCGTAAGGAAACAAGTAGGTTATGTCACGCTGGGCATAGTATTCACCATAGTGCTTGCGATAACATCCAGGGGAAACCTGACAGGCATATTCATAGGCGTTATAATAACGTTATTCCTATATTTCCTATCTTTGCTGAGCTATATGCCCGCGCTGGAGATGCCAGCCGAAGATGTAGGCGCAGCTAAATAGGGCTGTTCAACGCTTTTATAATTTACCCTTCCAATAAATATGCTATGTATATTGGAATATGCATACCCACGATTGTGATATAATGGTTGAAAATGTAGGAGCCGTAGAACCAAAGATTTCTGAATTTTCCATAAGCGGGACATTGCTCGGAGACTTTTCTGCGATGGCAAACAGGTTTTCGACATTGCAGATGTTTTCTATAAAAATAAGCCAAGACAGCCTCGTACTGCTTACTGTGGAGAGCAGAGACATGCAGAAAAATCCATTCCTATTCTTCATAATAACATTCAAAGGGGATGCAATAGAAGTAAAATATTCCATAGCTCTGGATTCCAGCGAAAAGATGAGGCGCGTATACGTGGTAAAGAACCTGCTTTCCGTGCTCTCCCTTGTAACCGACCTGTATTCTCCGGATCCTGCATCGCTATACCAATATGTGGACTCATCAATAGACGAGTTGACCGGGTCGCTATCGCAAAGCTACAGCGCGCTATTCAATAATTACGATTCATTATTCAACGAATACAGAGAGCTCAAGAGGTTAAATATAGAGCTTACGTCATCGAACAAGAACCTTACCGCGCAGGCGACGGAGATGAGTGTGCAGAATGCAGAGCTCACAGAGAGGTTGAAGCAGCTAGAAACATACTCGGACGAATCATTGATGGTGATGATAGAGGAGTGGATAGACTCCCATAACAACACCATAGACATGGCCGAGTTTGCAAAGACATACAGGGTAGCTATACCTAGGGTGGAACAGATGCTCAATAAGATGGTTTCGATGAGCTATATAGAGCTTAAGGGTTAGTGGCATGATATACAACGCAAGGATAAACAAGCGGGTGAAATATATCCGCATATATACCGTGCTCAAGCACGTGAGGGGCGAACAAAACGCGCTGACCAAGCTATTCGCAAAGATATTTGCCGGGAAGAACAAATAATGACGCGGTGCACTCCAAGTGGTCAACTTTAAAAAAATATTGGCATTGGTACTGATAATGGTCATAGTGCTAGTCGGGATAATAGGTTATCTTGCCGTTATGCTGAATCACATATCATCCATTCCTGCGCCCGCCCCTGTGGCGCATAACGTAACTACTGCACTATACTCTTCGCAGATATCGCAGAGCCTGCTATTCTACAATCAGAACAGTTCGATATTTCCATATTCGCTGTTCTTTTATGCTGCCGCCAATGTCCCGTATGCAATCTTCAACGTTTCGCTTCTAGAGTATCCGTCACCTTCTAATGTATACATATTGAACTATTCCAACGACTGCTTCAATTGCGGGAACGAATTTGCTGCGGCCAGTGCAATAAGAAATGATCTGGTATCCTACGGCGTGGTAAACTTGGGGTCATCGATAGAGTCGCTTTCGAAATCCAACCTGGCATCGATAAAGAACAATTCGCTGCTCATAATAATAAACGGGCTCATGCCCTCATACATGTTTGAGATTGAAAACGGTACCAACGAAACCGCATTGCAATACCTACTGAATCATGGTACGAGCATAGTCTATGTCGGACAAAGCTTTTCAAGGCTTGTGCTTCAGGGAGGCGTAGTCGTGCCAAATTCCAACAATCCGCCATTTCTATCTACGTTCTCGACATCGCTTCCTGGGACAAGCACATTCTATTTTGACAATGCCACATTCGGTTTCACTTCGGGCAAAACATACGGCACTGCATCATACGTAAACGTTTTTAACGGTTCCATAATCGCGTTTTCAAATTATTTAAACTCGTGGAAAAATCCTGCTGATGCTGGCAGCGATATAGCAAAGGCGGCAGCGCAGGAATTCTGGATACCAAAGTACGCGTCTGGCGTGGAAGCCATACCGATAGGCGCGTATAACAAAAGTTCGGGGAACATAGGAATAGTGATGAACGAGTCAAGGCTGGCTTATAATTCCACACTGCTGCCAAGCCTGAATTCTGGATACCTGCGGGTTGCATTGTATGATAACCTGACATACAACCTGACGAACAATAGCATATACAGGTATTATTCGTACGCGCCGGATTATTCGTTGAATGGCTCGATATCGCTGCCGCAGGCTATGGTGCCGGGCGCGCCTGTCCCAGCTACGCTTGAAGTCTTTACGAGATCGTCCATACCTATAAGCATACAGCCGCATCTGAGCATATATACCGTCAACATGAGCAGAGTGGAGGTTCTGCCTCTGCAGTTCTTTTCTGCGTATGGGAATTTCACGTTCTTAAAATACATAACGCTGCAACTTCCTCCTGGAATGTATATCGCAAAGCTGGAAAGTTTTTCAAACGTGCAGTACGCTGGCGCTCTCTTCCAGGTCCCCAGCGTCAAGCTTTCAATGCTGAGCGCCAATCTTTCGACCAATGCATACAAAATAGCGGTTTCATCTGGAGGCATACCTATATCGGGTGTAAATTATTCCATATCCGTCAACGGGCTATACCAGCGCACCGGGGTCATAAGGAATGGGACACTTTATTACGCACTGCCATCTGGATCGCCCAGGATAAACGGCAACGCTACGTTCTCGGTTTCAATGCTTTCAAAGAACTTCACATACGTGCTTGTGCATCCCTCAACTTCCATAAAAATAAGCAGCCAGTACATAGAGCTTGCAGTGGTCGTAATAATAGTGCTGATGATGGTTACGCTGGTAAGGGCGCCTAACAGGGATGAGTTTTATGTAGACGTGCCCAATCTGCCGAGGCAGGAGAAGATACCCATAAAGCTTAAACCCAACGAAGTTGTCAGCGTCTTCGACAAACTCAACACGTACTACCATTGGAGGTATATGCCGTTGTCAAAGAATGAGGTAAGGATGGCAATTGCGACGAATCTAAGAAAGAACAACATGCCGGTTAACCTGACGTATAATAATGTCGACGTCATATTGAACCAGTTGGTAGAAAAGGGGGAATTGGTGTCGATAGAGGACTTATATGCCCCTAAGGCATGGGTAAACGCGAGCAAACACGATATAGAATATCTTGCCGTCTTCAAAAAGCTGAGGCTGTATTTTGTGACGCATGCGTTGGTGTTCAGCGATTTAGATTCAAGCCAGGCTGCCGACATGACTATTGCCTCGCGCGGGGAGAAGATATATATTGTGATATTCTCGCCAACGAGCAGATTCAAGGACATACCCGTATACGCAAATTCAATAACCTACATCGCATTCATAAATGGGGGTAGAGTTGAAGAGTTTAAGGATTCGCTGTATGGGAATGTCTCTCCCGAAACGGAGCAGTTGAAACTCTATATATCTGCCGGGATGATAAGGCTCATAGACGTAGACAATCCCGATGATATAAGGATATAGCATAGCCAATGAATGCGCCAGCGCCGCGCAAAGCTGCGCCTATCTGTTTTCTTCGGATATTTCAGTGTCGGATGGTTCTTCGGCATCATTATTTTCGGTGACCTTCGGATAATGCTTTGCTACGAGCGTAGAGATGCTTTTCTCTATTGATGCCTCATCTTCTAAAGTAAGCTCTGTCAAGTCCTTCGAAAGTCTTTTTGCATAGCGCATTATCATCTTATACTTATTGGCCGCGACATTGAACTGCTGCTTGCCCCTTATGTACCTCTGCATTCCCCTTGCGGCGTCCATCAAGGCGAGCTTTATCTCGTCTATTATCTCTTCAGTGTTTGCAATGGCTTCCTTGCCCACTCCCGAATATGGTATGTATGCGGAAGAGACGTTTACGAATATGCTGACCGGCTGGTTCTCTATGTCTATCCCATATCTTTTCCATTGTATATTGCGTACTGCCTGTGTTATAGCGCAGCTTCCGCTATCGAATAGAAGCGGCACCCTGTTCGCGAACCTGAGTATGCTCCCGGCGTATTCATCATCGCCCAGTTTTTTGCCAGAGCTGCCGCCGAATGATATGGCGGCTTCCACTACGAACGGTATTCCCCCGTAGAAAACAGCGGGTTTCCTCTCTACAACATTTATAAAATCAGGATTCAGTATGTTCTTTATTGCCACTTTGACCTGCTCTTCGCCTATGGGACTTATGGTGCTTGTCTCTGGTGCTATCCATTTGACCTGCTTGAATCCGTTGACTATCTTCTCCGCATCATCCCAGCTGAGTTTTCTGGGGTCATTTTCCATGTTGAGCTTTGTAATTTCCGCCAGCTCTTTTACCTTTGCGCTGCTTACCCTGGCAAATGTCTCCTCAAGAAATCCCGAGATCTTCCTGCTTTCGGACTTGTACGCGAATTCCACCAAATCGTTTACAGACACGCCTAGCGGATGCGGCTTCGTAGGCTTTGGCCGTTTGGGTATTTCATTTACGGCGCGCATGAACACGTATTCGTTCTTCTCAGGATCAACAAACCTTATCTCCGCATGGGGGTTAGCGAGCGCCGTCCTCTTAAGGTATTCGTATATCCCGTGATCGCTATTTTCATATTTTACCGTTGCGAAATCGGCGCTTATCTCAAGGCCTGTTGCGCCATCTTCTATATCTACGTAATTAGAGATTACCGGCTTGTTGTGCATGGTGTCTATCGAGACGCTGCACGAATATTTTTCAGCATCGCCTGTCACGGACCTCACCCTTGTCGGCTTTCCGGTGGTTACCTGTGAAAATAATGTGCATCCGGATGC
>DAHWIS010000048.1 GCA_027344745.1 Microcaldota archaeon
GTGCCAGACAAAAGCCTTAAACCCTTCCTATATCCTGCTGCTAGCCTAATTGCAGACCCAAAGGATTGGCTGTATCTTGCATGCGCATTGTATGAGGATACTGTAATATGGAGCAATGATAATGATTTTGGTCCGCAGAAGAGAGTTAGAGTTCTTAAGACAAAAGAACTTATGTCAATCGTCGGCTCGCTGTAAATAAGCAGATATATTGCACAAATAATAGTAAACAATATCGGATACCATTACCTAACATTGTTTGTAAATCATACTCGCCTGCTGTCGTCCGCCGAGTCCACATTATATATGCTTGACACTAGTGCATAGCTTGCTTCACGATGCCGTTTATGAAGCGTTCCTTCAGCTTCATGTAAGCTTCTTTATCGCCTTTAGCCAACATTGCTGCCTTTTTCTTCACATCCGCATATTCAAGCATTGCATTCCTGTGCCTCTTCAAGTAATCTCTGAATAATATCTTCTGCCTCCATTCATACCCGTTGAATTTGACCAGATGAAGATGAATCCTTATATCTTTTCCGGAATGTTTAGCATCCCTTACAAAAACAGCCTTCTCGCATTGCCACTTGTCTCTATAAAATCGTAGCCTAATTCTGTTATTTTTCTTTTTATGCGCTCCCTTCTTCCGCTTCTTATGCCTACTAATATGTCCAATATGTTTTTTCCTCCGAGTCCTCGTACGGCCGTGCTTCCTACGTGTTCTATCCTTATATCTAAACCGCGCATCCCTATCTGTAGCCTGCGCCTTTCGATTTTAAATGCTAACCCGTATGTGTTGCTGTATCTTTTGAATACATATTTCTTTCTCCCTATGATTCGCCTATGGTTCATTGCATCATATAATTTCACGAAAGCATTATAAATATAAAACGCAGTTACATGATGGTTGAGTGATTGAATGATGCCGAACCTAGATCCCAGGACATTGAAAAACATGATGGCAAAAATGGGCATAAAGTCATCCGAAATAGAGGCCAGCGAAGTAATCATAAAATGCCCGGATAGGGACATAGTCGTTTCAGAGCCCCAGATACTGCAGATCGACGCCCAGGGCGCGATAAGCTTTCAGATATCCGGCAGCATATCGGAAAGCCAGAAGGAAGTAAAAATAGAAGTTTCCGAAGAGGACATAAAGATGGTCATGGAAAAAGCAGGCACACGCGATTATGCAAAGGCAAAAGAAGCATTGGAATCAGCTAACGGCGACATAGCCAAAGCCATAATGGAGCTATCCGGGCAAGAGCAAGATGCCTAATTGCCCGGTTTATCGACCTTATAAGCGTGCGCAACAGGCACTCCCTCAACAGTTTTGATGTTTTCTATTTCTACTATCGAATTCCTAATACAAAACTCTACAGACTCCGTGCCTATTATATTGAATGAGACTATGCCCTCTAATCCATGCAGTTCATAGTTTTTAGTATCGACCAGTTCCCCAACATAAAAATCAGAATAGCTATTTATGTCTATGAACAGTTCACCTTCGCTCAGGGTTCTGCCTATCAATGATTCATCACACATCGCAAGTATACTCCCATCTTCAGATTCGTGCAGCTTGACGTATATCATCGTATCAACCATACTTGTACAAAAATATCGTGGTGAAAAGGTACATTATGCCATACCACATCAGCCATATCCCCCCAGTCAGATGTGCGGTAATTATTGCAAAATAACTAAATACAAATATCGCCCCGGCGAATGCCAGTTCCAATTTCGTGTTCATTATCGAAAACATTATATTTTTCTTCATTGACGATCGTTGTCTGCTCCAGTGCACCGTGGGGTTCATCCTGAATATAGCTGCAAGCGCTGCCTTCATTCTTACAAACGCAAGGGCGAAATTAAGTCCAAACAGCATGAAACCTTTTTTGACAGAATGGAAATATATCTTTGTAAGCACTACGGGTATGAAAAACGAGAGAACTAGCGACATTGTTCCAAATATCTCTAAGTCTAAGCTAAGATATCTAGCCTGTAATATCTGGTGAAGGGTTAGATTGACGAAAGGCACCGACGAAAATACTATGAATATAGATATTATCGTAAAAAGTATTAGCACCACTGAAATGTAATTCAGGCCGAATCCGTGCACGATGTAATCCATGTGGGACAGGGGCGAACGCCTTAGGCTTTTCCTTCTTTTGAAGAAGTAGCTTATGAATTGGGTATCGCCATAGTTATAGCGCCATTGTTGTTTTACCAGTTCGGTGAATTTTTTTATGGGCTTGCCGAGCGCATAAACTTTCGGGATGTAAAGGCTTTTGTAGTGCATCCTGTCGGATTCGAAACTGAAGAATGTATCTTCTATTATGTATTCTGGGAAACCTTTGATGACATCAAGCGCCTTCTTCCTTATTATGCCGCACGATCCTGCGAATATTGCTGTATTGTTCAATGCCCTTGCGGGTTCTATAAATTTGAAGAAAAAAGCATCGAACATCTTTACGGAGTCGGAGAACAGATTTCCTTTCCTGTGTGTTTTTTCAGTCTGTATATAGGATAATCTTTCATCCTGGAAATACGGCAAAGTATCCATCAGAAAATCCGGATTGACGAGTGTTTCGTCATAATCGAATATGGCTATGAACTCCTCGTCTGATACGCCGAGCATGTTGTTCAGGGTACCAGCCTTGAACCCCTTCCTGCTATCCCTGTGTATGTACGCTATATCGTTTTCATAGGAGAATTTTGACAATTTATTCACGGCGTCCTTCTTTGTGGAATCATCGAGAAGATAAAATTTTATCTTGTTCTTCGGGTAGTTCATTTTTTTTAGCCCAAGCAAGGTGTTCTTTACCATGCTTATATCTTCGTTATATATTGCTACAACTACGGCTACCGTGGGGAATTTTGTAAATGGCTTTAGGGCCTTCCTTATCCTCTCAAGGTATGCGCCATAAAAGTAAGACCTGTAATACAATACGGATGCCGAGATGTTGAAGAACCCGGAAAGCACGGACAAGGAGAAAAATCCCAATGCTATGGCCCATATATAAGTGGTGTTGGCTACTGAAAATAAATAAAATGAAAATGCTATTCCTGCTGCGGAAAGCAGTATGAATAGGAATACGGTAATCACCCTAATGCTGAATCCATCGCCGAAGAAATTGTCTTTCATCTAAATGCCCTACTCAACGTATATTCCATTATCTACAACATGCAAATATTTATAATCAATCATTACTTTTATATGTTTTCTTAACTCTATCTTTTATTG
>DAHWIS010000050.1 GCA_027344745.1 Microcaldota archaeon
CAAGCGGAAGCGTCAACCTTATGAACTTGACGAATTTCACGCAGACGATAGCGGTTGCCCACGTCAAGCTTAATCAGTCTTTTGACATGGTAAGATTCAATATAACATCCGCAAAGATCGACATCAACGGAACGGTTTACAATGTGAGCGTGCCGAACAACAGGCTCCAGATAAAGATATCCGGATTGAATGGAACTTCAGGAGGAGCATTAGTTGACCTATCGCCTACAGTATTGCAGATATACGCAGCCAACCAGACAATATTCGTAATGGTTCCGGCAGCAAGGGCAATAACGATAAACAACAGATCCATAAACAGCACAAGCATACGTGTCGGATTCAAGGCCATAGTAAATGCAGATGTAAAAGCGAAACTTGAACATATAAGGCCGAACATAACGATTACAGGCGCATCGCTCACTGCAACGGGCAACAACACGTATCTGGCGGTTATAGTGAAGAACAATGCAAATTCTTCCGTAACGCTCAAACAGGTAATGCTGTTCGGATACATGCGTTCCGTAATAAGCGCAAATGCTTTATTGAACCTGCCGGACCAGCAGCGCGGCGATCTCTCTCCAGGATTGGGAAGCGTTGCCTCGTCCATTTTTACCAACGCAAATTTATCTGACTATATGGATGCGCTGGGCTTATTAAATTCAAGTGCCAATGCGAGCGCCATAAGCTCTTTCATAAGCGCGATGAATGCCTCGGACATGGGTGCAGCCGCAAATGTATTGGCAACAATGGTAAACAGCTCCAAGGCCAAAGTGCTTGAAAACGAATTCAAGAGCAGGATAAACGCATCGGTTATAGAGGACATGCATAACCTAAACATGTCAAACATGAGCGTGAAAGCTGCGATAGCAGAGGCACATAGATTTTCGCATGACTACCATAACGCCCTGAACTTTATAGTGGCAAGCAATGGCACGCTGTCGCTGCCGTTTACACAAGCGGAAGCCGAAGGCCCGAACGGATATGTATTAGGCGCAGGCAACAGTGTAACGTTGATATTCAACGGAACAGTGGCTTTTGGACATGACGCGTTAGCGAACGCGCATGTAAACCTGAGCGCTGGACCGTTAATAAAACTGCTAGCCAATCAGACCTATACGGTTAGGGTAATAGGGGAAGAAGGAGCGTATGCGAGCATGAATGTAACTGCAAGCTGATCGTTTCTTCTTCATTTCTTTTTCTTTTTTCCTTTTTCACTTTAGAATACGCCAAAGGCCTCTTCCTGCAAAGCCGCAGTAAGATTCTGCTTTTGTTTGCTTTTCATGCGTTTATCCCTTACGCTGAAAATCATATAGCTCCCGTAATCTGAAAGAGATTTCTTGTCCAATTGTTTTGATGCATATGCATCAAGCGCAGAATAGGTATAAAGGGCAGCTTTTACGTGGTCGCATTCCGGAGTCGGCGTATCGGGCTTTATCTCAAAATCGTTCTTGAGCGCATTTACGCAATTGCCTGTGAATGCCTTCTCTTCCGAATATGGCGCGCGGGTTTTTGATTCTTCCCATGTCTGGCTTGCTTTCCTCAAAAGAGGCTTTGTAGCCAGAGCTCTAAATTCTTCTAAGCCTTTCATTTTCAATCATCTGAACTGGGGTTCAACTTATAGCGCGCCATGAGATATTTATATATTGCGGTTGCAGGGAGTCTGGGACAAAAGTCATGGACAGATATATGGAATAGGTCTAAACAAAGATTCTTTAATTCTAATTTGGTAGATAATCAATGCAGGATAAATAGCAATTACGAAGAGAACAAGATAGCAGTGCTTCCAAAGTACATGGCGTCGATCTTTGGTTAGATATTTTTACATTACAATGTTAGAAAACAATCAGGTTTTCTATGGTTCTCTCGACACCGTACAAATCTTGAACTCTTACTAAAGCGCAACGTTGTTTAAAAACAAGAAGAGGAAAAGAAAAAAATCCAATACGGGGTTTAACTTTTATAGGTCAAACCGAGTATTCCACCTATCAGCCCAAGCAAAAATCCTATGATTACTCCTCCGCCGCCCAAAAGGCTCACGATAGATACGATCAATCCTATGATAGACCATGTCTTTATCTTTGACTTATCGGTAGTGTTTACCATTAATGCGGATACTATCATTATTATACCTGTAATGATGCCGACAACCCCTGTCAATGCCCCTATTCCGGATGAAAGTATCAATGTTGCCAGAGCACCTATGGCAGACAACGCCAATCCTTCCAGAAGGACGAATATGCCCCCTATCAAAAGCAGCACAAATGCCGCAGTTGGTTTATTAGCCATTTTATCACATTTTGATATCGCTTTTTTTATTTAAATAGCTTTCGTTTTGTGCGGTATCTTCCCAACTCCGAAAAGTGTGGCTTCGTATACTTCAGCAATGCCCCTCATCACTATATATATTACAAGTGCAGCTATCAGCACATATCCTATCCACAATGGATATGAATATATGTAGATTAGCATCAGATATGAAAATGTCAGGAATTTCAAAGCGTTAATCCCAAACCTGCTGATGTTCGATGCGTAGACTGCCTTTGCAAACTTGGACTTCATTTTTGACGACGTTCCCTTTGATGCAAGCAGCGCATCTGCAAAGGAGTGCCTTATCACTATTATGAAAATTACAAAAAGAGGCACTATGTGCAGAAACGCAAATAGGATCCACATCACATATTCTGTGATCCTATCGCCGGCAACATCGATTCTTGCGCCGGATGGCGCCAGCCTGGAAACTTTGTGCTTGTATTCGGACATGCGCGTTCTTATTTTTATATTTCCAAGCGCGCCCTTTGCATACTCGGTAATGCCCACTTTGCCTTTGCTGACTTCGCGCACAGCGAAGAATCCGTCCAGCGCATCGGATATTATGGCGATAGCGAAAAGGAATATCAAAAGGAATGCATTTACTTTAAGGAGCACGAGATAGGCTATGACGATTATTGCTGCCGTACGTAGTACTGTTACTGCATCCGCACTTCTCATCTCAAAACGCCATTATGCACGCATATTCAGGGATATGTTGTTACTGAACCGATAGGGACGCCAGATGTTATGCCGTGTGCGCCGCTAAATGTAGCAGGAAGCAGGGATGCAAACCCTATCGCAAATGCAGTAAATACGAGCATTAATATTATCAGGTCAGATGCGACAAGCACACCGAATGACTGCAACCTGCTTATCTTCTGCTGCGATGACATGGCTATGACAAGCACGATGAATTCCCATACGCCTACTACGGGCAATACGATCACGGAAAGCTTAGGCACAAACAGAAGCCAGTACAGGAAAAGCAACGGGAACACGCCGAACATCGTTCCTGTGAATGTCTTCCCGTATTTGAACTTGAAGGTTTTCAGAAAATACTTTCCGAACATATGATAGATGAATGCATTTATGAATATGCAGATAGGCACAATCACCCACAGCGTTATGAGCGTGCTTGCTATGACTGCTATGCTAGCACCTACGAAAATAGAAAGCGAGGAGAATAACGGTGTGAACACATGCGTAGCGGATGGGTCGGTGTATGCGACAAGCAACCCCACCAAAAATGAGAGCAATATGGGTATTATGCTGAGTCTGTAGTAAAGCGATAGCGCGTTCCCGATATCAAAGTTCTTTGATAAATATTTTCCTGGTGAAAATATAGACCTGTAGTAATTCAAATCCTTTACGAATGACAAATAATCACATCTATACTTCAAAAATGGATTATATAAACTTTTAGTTTTTGCGGGTTTTGCCGCGCATATGGTTCTTGCCGTTGTTTATGTACTCCGACATTTCGCCGTATGAAAGCTTAGATTTGAATGCCTTTGATAGGGCAAGGCCCAGCCTTCCATTGAGCACCAGAGGCAGGTTCATGTCTGCCGCATACCTCCTCAGTTTATAGTCTGCGCTTTTTATCTTTCCATCGGTAAATATTGCGGTAATTTTTTTTGCGTTCATTGAGTCCATGGCGCCGGCCAGGGTAAGCTGCTGCGTTGTGCCTCCCACAGGGTGTGTTTCGAGAGTATACGTGTTTATGCCAATTTTTTCAAGCAGGCGCGCCGAACGCTTAAGCGAATCGATGTTTGATTTTCCATAAATCAGAACGCCTCCCGAAGGAACACGGTTGGGCTGTACGCCGAGCCAGCTCTTAAGCAGGGCATCCTCTAAGGTGTGCCCGTATGCTGCGCTTTCGCCAGTGCTCCTCATGTCTGGACCCAGGAAAGGATAGCTTCCCCTTAGCTGAGACCATGCAAACTGCGGACTTTTCACCATGTATGACCTATGTTTCGGCTCGAAGAACCCGCTTTTCTTGTATTTTGAAAATATTCCGTCAACCGCATGCTCTATTAGATTTATTCCGACGGATTTGCTGCTGAAAGGC
>DAHWIS010000056.1 GCA_027344745.1 Microcaldota archaeon
CATTGGAGCTGTCGGGCCACAAAAAAGGCGAATACAAATTCATACACCCTAACGATCATGTCAACATGTCACAGTCAACAAACGATACGTACCATGCTACTACAAGGATAGCCGCTTACTTAAATTTAAAGGGCCTTATTAATTCTTTGAAAGGGCTTGAATCCGAATTGGCGCGAAAATCAAAAGAGTTCTCAGGCATAATAAAAATAGGGCGTACGCATCTCCAAGATGCGGTGCCTATGACCTTAGGCCAGGAGTTCGGCGGATATGCGGGAAGCATGGCGTATGCGGTTAAAGGACTCAAGATTGCTTCGGGCGAGCTTTTGGAAATACCTTTGGGCGGCACTGCGCTCGGCACAGGCATCAATGCGTCAAAAAGCTATCAAAAAATAGCCATAAGCGAATTGAATAACATGCTGAAAGCACGGTTTACACATTCAGCGAACATTTTCGCCGGCATGCAAAACGAATATGCCGAGTTGGTGCTTTGCAATGCTTTGGAAAATACTGCGATATTAATCGGGAAAATTGCAAATGATTTCAGGCTGCTGGGGTCCGGGCCTAATGCCGGCCTGAACGAACTTAAGTTGCCTCCAGTGCAGCCGGGCTCATCGATAATGCCAGGCAAAATAAACCCAAGCATGGCCGAAATGCTTAACATGGTGTGCTTTCAGGTAATGGGCAATTCTAAAACTATCCGGGAAGCGGCCAATGCCGGACAACTTGAACTTAATGTATTCATGCCTATAATAGCATTCAATCTGATATATTCGATTGACATACTGGGAAATGGCATAGATGCATTTACCGAAAGGTGTGTAAGAGGAGTAAAGGCAAACAAAAAAGCCATGGAAAAGTATATAGAACTGGATACTTCAATTGCAACTGCACTGAACCCATATATAGGATATGCCAAGGCAGCAGAGATTGCAAAGATCGCCCATGAGAAAGGGAAGAGCGTCAAGGACATATGCATTTCTATGGGCATAATGGATAAAGATAAGCTTGACAGGATACTTGATCCTAAAAATCTTGTACAATAAAGGGATGGAATCATGGTAACAAAAGAAGACGCCCTAAAGGCGCATCTGGAGTCAAAAGGCAAGGTAGAAAATTTCCCGAAGGTTAGACTAGCCAACGGCGATGATCTGGCAAAATATTATACGCCAGGGGTAGCATATGTATGCAAGGAAATAAATGCAGACAAATCAAAAGCCTACGACTATACGAACAAGGGGAATACGATAGCCATAATATCCGACGGAACGCGAATATTGGGGCTGGGAAACATAGGACCAGAAGCAGGATTGCCCGTAATGGAGAGTAAAGCATTACTGTTCAAAAAGCTTTCCGGGATTGATGCAATGCCTTTATGCCTAAATACCGCAGATGAAAATGAGATAGTTAATTTCGTAAAGAACGTCTCCCCCTCCATAGGCGGCGTCAACATAGAAGACATAGAATCTCCAAAATGCTTCAATATCGTTGAAAGGCTCTCAAACGAGTTGCAAATTCCGATACTGCATGACGATCAGCATGGCACAGCACTAGTGGCCATAGCTGGCGTTATGAATGCCCTCAAACTTGCAGGGAAAAACCTAAAGGCATCAAAGGTAGTGATAAACGGCGCGGGTGCGGCAGGCTTGGGTATCTCAAGGATGTTTGGTTACATGCAGATGGAGAACGTATACGTGCTGGATAGCAATGGCCTGATATATAAAGACAGACAAGAGCACATGAATAAGTACAAGGACGAGATAGCCCGCATTACAAATAATGCCAACAAAAGCGGCACGCTTTCGGATATAATCGAAAACGCTGACGTCCTTATAGGTGCATCAAAAGCCGATGTCTTCAACAAGGAGATTGTATCAAAGATGAACGAGAAGCCCATAGTATTTGCGCTTGCCAATCCAGACCCAGAAATATCATATGCAGAAGCATTTGATGCCGGCGCATTCATAGCCGCAACAGGC
Organism: Microcaldota archaeon; assembly: GCA_027344745.1. GTDB lineage: Archaea > Micrarchaeota > Micrarchaeia > Micrarchaeales > Micrarchaeaceae > JAMCYW01. The sequence goes on from DAHWIS010000056.1 coordinate 1,977, forward strand.
AGGTCAGATGCTCCAAACCAGGTAAATAATATGCTGAGCTTTCCTGCCGTGATGAGGGGACTTTTGGATTCAAGGGCATCGAAGATTGATTACTCTATGTTGTATAACGGCGCCAAGGCGCTTGCAAAAAGTGTCGGTAAAAGACTCGCAAGAAACCATATATTGCCATCGATATCAGAAGAAAAAGAGCTTTCCAAAGCTATATCTGATGTTGCAATTGCCATAGCAGAAACGGCAATCAAATCGCATAACGCCGGGTCTTCAATAGACGCAGACACAATAAAAAGTACCCTGGCATCTAGAGCACGATTATACAAAAAAATGGAAAAGCTGGTAAAGAAGCCATGATGCAATATCGGATGGCAAGCATGCCGGAATCGCATGCATAGCCTTATTAATTTTTATTTAGAATGATGATAGGGTTGCATGTATCTAAATCTATCAACTGGCGTAAATCTTGATGCCCAACAGGTAATCACCGGGAGATGCTGTGTTATAGGCCAAAGCGGATCTGGAAAATCTTTTCTAATCGGCGTACTGATAGAAGAAATGTGTAAATCTCGCCTGCCCTTTATTGTGGTTGATACTGAAGGCGAATACAAGAACTTAAAGTCGATTTTTAATGCGTTATGGATAAGCGATGATCCATCATCTGATATAAAACATAATGTTGATTACCAACGGCTTGCATTGCAGAGTATAGAAACCGGAATTCCGATAATATTCGACGTATCCGACATTATTGACAAATCAAAGCATGTTTTTGACATGTTGCAGGCACTCTATTCCATAGAAGAAAGGCTCAAATCCCCATACCTTGTAATAGTGGAAGAGGCGGATAAATTTGCACCGCAGGTAATGCATAAGGAAGTGAATATGATAGAGGAGATAAGCGTTAGGGGCCGCAAACGTGGCATAGGCTTAATAGTAGCAACCCAGCGTCCGGCTAACATAAGCAAAAACGTCTTGGCACAATGCGCATACGGATTCATAGGTAAGCTTACAATAGAAAATGACCTTTCCGCGGTAAGTACACTCTTCGAGGATCGAAAGAAGCTCGAAGCCATAACAAAGCTGCCTTCGGGCAACTTCATGCCTTTCGGTATAAATACTGACAGTCCATTCAAAGTAAAGCAAAGGATCATATCGCATATAGGGAACACTCCGGATATTGCTGACATATTGGGCGGAAAAGCAGACATATCTGACGTTATAAAAAATCTATCTGGCAGCATTAGGCACAAAAATGAGGAAGACGCGGGCCTGAAACAGAAGGCTTCTAGGCTGTTCGTCCTAAAAGGGAACTACACTATCGAACAAGCAAAATCCCTTGCATCGAAATTCTCGACCAATCCGATAAACAGGATGCGTTTAAACCACGAGAATGTAGAATCTGTAGAAAAAGTATATCTGCCCCTGCTCAACATACAGATAATCCAGCCAACGAAAAACGCCTCAACTTTTAAGGAATTTTATTCTTTGCTTAGTCCTGACGGCAGGATAATACAAATTAAAAAATCCGTAGTTTTCATCAAACCTAGCATAAATAACTCGGTTTCAATATCTCCGCATGAGCAGGACATATCAAGAGCACTCATGATATACGGTTGGCTTGATCCCAAGAAACTTTCAATCAAAACAGGGTTTCCGCAAAACAAACTTTTAGGAATCTTATCATCTATGTCAAGGAGGGGCATTATAAGAAAATCCAAGGACAAATATGCTATAAATACGCTGCTCAAATACGCGTCTAAAAAGTCCGTCGAGTGCATAGAGGAAAAGTCTGCCGGTGCCATACCGTATGCCAATATGAGCCAGCAAAAACTCATAAAATACGCAAGGTTGATATTTCCCGGTTGCAATGTATCCCCGGTGGCGCTAGTTCACCTTCCTATGTATAAGATAGTGTTGCGCAATGGAAACAGGATAAGGGTGATCATGCTGGATGCGATAGGATTGAGGGATCAAAGCAGGTACGTCAATCCAATAAAAACATAGGTTCATATATCGGTGGACTCTCCAGGTTTCAATATCCTTACATCCGTTATGCCTTTTAATTCCTGCGCGAATTTTTCAGGGTCCTGCTTTATTGTTTCGAATGTATTATAATGCATTGGCATTGTTACCTTTGCGTTTATCATTTTCGCTGCCAAGATCGCTTCTTTCGGACCCATAGTGAAGAACCCGCCTATGGGCAGCAAGGCAACGTCGGGTTTATACATGTCCCCTATAAGCTTCATGTCGCCGAACAGCGCCGTATCTCCCGCATGGTATATTGTCTTTTCATCGCCCCTTATTATGAAACCTGCCGGGTTACCGCTATGTACTGCTGGTACCAGTCCAATATGTACCCCTCCAAAATCATTCAAGCTCCCAATGTTCATGCCTACAATATCCTCGTCTGTGATTCCTCCCTTTCTTGCATAGTTTGAAGTTTCAAACATTGATACAAATTTTGCCTTGTTGGTTTTTGCAAT
>DAHWIS010000070.1 GCA_027344745.1 Microcaldota archaeon
GATTTCTTTTTCTTTTTTCTTTATTTTAATATTTATTTAATAATTTATTACATTCAATATATTTGCTCCGATAAAACACAGGCCTAGCACTAGGTTGATTTTATGCATCTGGTAAACTTCTATGAAAGCAGGCATTACAAGCTATTCGTACTCATACCTATTGCGCTTCTGTTGATAAGCATATATTTCATACCTAAGATACAGCTTGACTCATCTTTGACTGGGGGAACGCAGATACAGATGTCCGCAGCCACGAATTTCAGCATGACCAATTTCACTTTAGCGGTAGACTCGAGGTTTCCGCACGCGCAGATACAGCGCTCGGCCATCAACGGAATTACCAGCCTCTCGGTTACGATACCGTCGAACGCAAGCATTGCCTCCGGATATGGATACCTTCTGCAGATATATGGATGGGACAGCAATTATTCAATTGCACAGAGCGCGACCGCGGTGTTTGGCACCGAACTGGGGCGGAATCCGTCCAATGCAAGCGCAAAGGCAGGGCTGGTAGGGGCAAACAATAATATGACCAGAGCGCTATCCTCGATGGACACTTTGGTATCGAGCGAATTGGCTTCTTTGAAACCCCTGGTTGGCAGCACAGCCTATCGGTATAATTCTAGCAGCGCATCCTCAATCGTTGGCACAGGTAAAAAAGCGTATGATAACGCTTCGGTAATATACAAAAATGACATAGTGTCCTATCTGCGCAGATACATAGAATTTACCACATATTCGTATAACGATGTAACGCCCACGCTCGGGGCTTTCTTCCTTACCGAAGTGCGCAATATTATAATAATAGCGTTTATTTTAGTAGCCATAGCTGTCTTCTTTGTCTTCAGGACGCCGCTTCCGTCTCTGGCGTTGGTATTCGGCGCAGCCAACGACATCATAGTAGCGCTTGGCGCAATGGGCGCATTTGGCATACCCCTTGGAGTGGCATCGATAGGTGGGCTGCTCATGCTCATAGGATATTCAATAGATACCGAATTGTTATCGGCAATACGAATACTGAAGCGCTCAGAAGGGACACCTGCAGCTCGCGCAATAGGCACCATGAAAACAGGGGTAACTATGACAAGCGCTGCCATAATATCTTTCACTACGCTTTTTATAATCGCATATGTAGTATTCATACCCACTTACATAGAGATTACGGGAGTGGTCATATTTGGATTGGTGGCCGATGTTTTCACCACATGGTTTGGCAACTCGATAATGATATTGTGGTACAAGGAGAAGAGGGATAAGAAATGGCAAAGATAAAGGATTACCTGCTTGACCGGCGCATACTTACGCTGATAGCCATAGCCATCGCGCTTCTTGCGCTTGACCTGCATTACGGGTTGCATTTAGGCATAGAGTTCATAGGCGGCACGCAGATACCCATAACCCTGCAACATGGCCTTAACCAGTCCGAATTCAGCGGGCTGCTATCAACGCTCGATCAGAGAGTGTCTACGTTTGGGTTGAAGCAGGTCACCGTAGAGGGCATAGGGAACTCCGAAGTCTATGTCGTAGTGCCTACGGTATCGCCGAGCGAGATAAACGATACGATATCCATAATAGAGAGCCAGGGAAGGTTTGACGGCATAGTAAACGGCAGGGTAGCCATAAACGGGAGCGATATACTGCACAGCAGCATAGGCGCATTGCCCCCTACGTCGGTGAATGGATCGGTTTCGTGGGCGGTATCGTTTTTCATAACGCAGAGTGCCGCAGATAGCTTTGCAAAGGTTGTTTTTGGACAGGCCAACATGCCCTTATACATGTTCTTGGACAGGCCGAGCAATACAACCATACTCATAAATGCTTCTGGATTGGGGAATATAACCAGCGGGCTTACGGCTTCTGGCGCGCTTGCAGCGATGAAAAATGCGTTAACTCTTGACAACAATTCGATACCCGTAATAGCGGTTTACGACAACAATGCGAGCATCCAGAGCGCAGAAAACTTCCTTTCGTCGAAAAAAGGCATCCGCAAGACAGTTTTGGCAAGCGCCAACATTAATCCCAAACTGCTTGATTATATAAAGTCCAGCAATTATACATTAAAGCTTGAAAGCAAGGCAAATATGACACCGACGTATTTCAGCAACGGACTTAACAATACCACCCTTGAAACGTGGCCGCTTGTAGGGCTGCTGTCAAGTCCGCTCTTGAATCCATCGATAACAAATGGCAGCATAGGCGACAGTTATGAGATATCCGGCGTTGCACCCCTAACGCTTCCGCAGGCGCAGAGGCTCGCATACGCCAACAACCAGTCCAAAAATATCGCAAGCATATTGAGCGGCGGCGCACTGCCGGTTGGAGTCATAGTAGGTACGCCCGCACAGACATCACCCACATTGGGCAAAGGCGCATTGGACGTAAGCGTACTTGCACTCACTCTGGCGTCCATATTTGTGTCGATATTCATAGTGTTGAGATACAGGAAGGCATTCCTTATAGCTCCGATAATAATGACTACACTTATGGAGCTTTTTATAATAATATCGATAATAGGGCTGATAGGCACGATAGACATAGCCGCTGTCGCAGGAATGATAGCGGTAGTAGGCACAGGTGTCGACGCACAGATAATAATAACCGATGAAGTGCTTACAAAGGAGGGCACTAGCGGCGCCACAAAGGCGCTTCTCGGAAATGCATTTTATATAGTGTGGGCAGACGCATCGCTGCTCATAATAGCCATGATGCCCCTACTGTTTTCAACAGCTTTGGTCGACATAATAGGGTTCTCAGAGTCTACGATAATAGGCGCTTTGATGGGCGTGCTCATAACAAGACCGGCATACGGAGCGATAGTAGGACGGCATTATTCCGAAGGAGGTAGCTGAAATGGTAAAATTTTGCCCTACCTGCAACAGGTCAAGCGAAGAGGTCGGGTTCATAGGCGAATTCTGCGAGGTTTGCACATCGGAGAGGATAGGCAGGACAATACCCGATAGGGTATCGATAAAAAGGTGCAAGAATTGCGGGAACATAAAGACAGATATGGGATATGAGCCCCTTGGAAAGGATCCTATAGAGCGTGCGATAAAGCACGAACTTCATGCAAAAGATTTCAGGCTAAAGATGCTCGAATACGACGAAACGAAGGGCACTGCGGACATACTTTTTAAGACCGATATAGACGGCAATAAGCTGTCCTTCACGAAAAAATTGCACGTAAAGATGGAGATGGGCTACTGCCCGAAATGCTACAGGATGAAAGCGGGCTATTATGAAGCGGTAGTGCAACTCAGGGGCAGAAGCGCGGATGTGGAAAATTTCGTGACAAAATTGCTAAAGTTCATAGACTCTAGGAATGGATTCGCATCTAAGATAGACGACATGCCTGACGGATGCGACATATACGTGAGCGACAAGGCGGCGGTATCCGCATTCTTCGACAGCAGGGAAAACCTTAAGCCGAAGAAATCATACGAGCTTTACGGCATGAGAAGAGGAAAGAAGCTCTACAGGCACAAGTTCTTCATAGACCTAAGGGACCCAAGAGGCCTCTGGAGCAAGAAGAAGCATTAGTCATTTTTTGAATTCAAGGTCTTGGTCCCTTGCATCTATCTTCTTTTTGAGTGCGGTCGCAAAATTTTCTATGCTTTCGTTTTGGATTTGTATGCCATCCCTGATCCTTATCGACACCTGACCTTTTTCCTTCTCCTTTTTACCCACTATCACAGCGTACGGGATCTTTTGCATCTGGACATCGCGTATCTTGTAATCAAGGGTCTTGTCGGATATGTCCAATTCGGCCCTTATGTGCATCGATTTTAGGTCGGCGTACACCTTCGACGCGTAATCGTTAGACGCTTCTGATATCGATATGACGCGCGCATGTATTGGCGAAAGCCATACTGGGAACTTGCCGCCGTAATGCTCTACAAGTATGCCTGTGAACCTTTCCAGGGTGCCCAGTATTGCCCTGTGTATTATCACAGGCGTGTATTGTTTGCCGTCTTCGCCGGTGTATTCTAGCCCGAAATTCAGCGGCAACTGGTAATCCAATTGTATGGTGGCGCATTGCCATGCACGCCCTATTGAATCGTATACGTCGAAATCTATTTTCGGCCCGTAGAAAGAGCCTTCCTTCTCCTTGATTTCGTATGCCATGCCGTTTTCCGAGAGCGCAGATTTCAGCGCAGATTCGGCGCGCTCCCATAGGTCGTTGCTGCCCATATGGTCGTCAGGCATTGTGGAAAGCTTGGCTACGAACTTCATGCCGAACACTGCATATGTCTCCTTTACCATTTTCAACAGCATTGCAATCTCGCCGGCTATCTGGTCCTCCCTCACAAATATGTGGCCGTCGTCCTGGGTCATCTGTTTTACCCTAAACAGCCCGGTAACTACGCCGCTCAATTCGCTCCTGTGCAGTTTGTCGAATATTGCAGTCCTGAATGGGAACTCCCTGTAGCTCCAGCGCTTTGACCTGTATATAAGTATTGTAGACGGACAGTTCATAGGTTTCAAACCCACCTCCCCAAACGCAGATTCGAAGACGAACATGTCGGCCTTATAATGGTCTAGATGGCCGCTTACCTGCCATAGCGCTATGTTCGCCATAAGGGGCGTGCTTATCTCTTTGTAATCATATTCTTCTTCCTTCTCTCTCATCAATTTAACCAATTCGTTATATAGGGTTAGGCCTTTTGGGTGCCAATAGACCATCGCCGGCGATACCTCTTGGAAACTGTAGAGGTCGAGCTGCTCGCCTATCGTCCTGTGGTCCTTTTCCGGAAGGCCAGACCAATCGCTTTTTTTGACTATCGATAGGTCTAGCTTGCGCGCGGGCTTCTTAGCGTTCTGCAAGGTGCCCGATTCCGCATAGCGATGCGATTGCTCCGCAAGGGGATGGCCCTTTATTGCTACGCTAAGGCGCTTGTTCCAGCCGAATGGCGCGCCTACAACGTTTATGCCGCTCTGCTTTGCAAGGCTGCGCATATGCTTCAGTAGTTCGAGTGCTTTAGACGGCTCTTCCAGATCATCGCTCAGGTGCGCGAAGGGGTATATCACGATGTTATCGGATTTCTGCTGCTTGGCAAACTTGACAGAATCCATTATGGCTTTAGACGCAGATTCGGTTGTGTCCCCTTTTTCTATTGTAACAAGAAGCGCAATGGAGTTCTTTGCAGTTTCTATTTTCTTCTCCGCATTCTCGTATATCTTTGCTTCGGGCTTTATCAGTTCGTACTCTATTGAATTTACGTCAAGCTGAAGGATTCTCATTTTTACACCTAGGAGCGCCATATATGCCTTTTCCAGTTATATTGGAGATCAAAACGTTTAATAGCATATGCAGTCCGACATGCCAGTTTTCAAGTATTAGCGCATATCGTATGCTTATGCTGTTTGGAATAATCTACCGCACGCCATTCACTCACCGGATAAAAACCGCACGCATGAATTTAAAGCTTTTGTGCAACTTGGCCCAGCCTGGCGGATGATGATTGCCCTTTTAAACTGCACATTTTATTGCGAAGGCGTCATATATACGCACGAAACTCCGGGGTTTGACGGGCAGGATGACTGTGCGCTTACATTAACCAGATATGTGCCGGTAGATGTTATGCTTGCAAGGTTTCCGCTTACGTTCACAGGAGTGTATGCGGTCACATAGTCTAGACCTGCGTTGGTTCTTACTTCAAATACTATCTCATGGCCCACGGTGTCGTTAAGGCTGCCAACCAGTATGTTCTCGACATTGGGCGGAACGTTCAGCAGCATCAACTGTTTTGCGGGAAATCCCTGGCTTCCTACCGAGGTAGCTATTCCTGCCATCTTGCTTGCCGACTGCTGCGCTTCGGTAGTGGAAAGGGTAGATGATGACGAAGAAATTTGTATGAATGCAAGCACGACTATAGGCAGCAGTATTATCAGCCCAAACGACAGGGTTATGAGCAATTCAAGACTTGATTGCGCGGCTTTCCTTTTATGCAATTCATACTTGCTTGTTATGTCCATCACAATACATCCTTGTAGTGTTCGTATGAGTTCCTTTTTTCCTTCAGCTTTATTATCTCTTTCTTAAGCTTCTCAAGCGCTTTGGCAAGCGTCCTATCGAGCAGGAAATCGGTCTCATGCACCTGCAGCGTACCGAAAGACCTCAGCGACGCCCGTATGTTTATTTCATACTGGTCCGATTTTATGGCCCTTACCCTAAGCGAGATGTAATTTATGTCTGCCCCTTTTATTTTCTCGGTCTTGCTTAAAAATTCCT
>DAHWIS010000014.1 GCA_027344745.1 Microcaldota archaeon
AAAACTTCAAGAAAGAGGATGTGTAGATCCAATCGATAAGGAGCTGAACATCCCTGGGTATAGCACGTCGGTACTGCTACACTCTACTCTTTATAGTTTCCCCTTTCCAATATAAATTCCATGAGATTGCTCTCTATGCCCGCCTTTTCAAGCTCTTTCATCGTTACTATAGGGATTCCGTTTCTGTTTGTTTTTTTCAGAGGCTTGAAGCTAAGGAAAAAAGGGTAATCCCCGAAAGCTTCGTTTATATCCTTATAAAAACGAGTCCATTTTTCCATCGTTCTTGAATTTGCTTCTCTTCCGGCTTCATATACGCTTAGGCCTTTCAATATGATGGAGAACGGATCGGTCTCAAAAAGCAGCAGCTTTGTCCCTGCAAGTCTGGCTTCGGTCTGGTAATATTGTTTTTCACGGGGCACATAATCTCTTTGGCATGAAAGCCTACCTTCGAAGAAATTCTCCAGTTTTGTCAGAGTCTCGCCGGTTATATCCTCTTTTCCGTTCTCATACCTGTATATGCTGTCCTTAGATATTCCCACCGCGTCTGCCAGTTCCCTCATGCTTGAATTAACCAATTTCCTTAGCCTTTTTAATGCAAGTCCGTCTATCTTTTTCACATCCTTTTGGAACTTTTTAGCGTCGTTCAGGTTCCTTCCATCCATCAAATATTCAAGGGTGTTTTCGGATATGCATTCGATGCCGTAGCGCTTGAAAATCATGCCGTCCTCCAATCTTTGACCCTTGTAATTTTTGCCTATAACCAATGCCTGCGAGTCAAGAAACGCTTCAAGCATACGCAATGCGTTTGCATCGGACTTTTGCAGTCCGTCTATGTTCTTCTCGAATTTGATCATAATGCGTTTTCCGTCCTTTTGCGCCATTATGTCGAAGCAGGTGTGGAATGTGTCAGCCCCTACGGTAGAAAAGCTATTGTCTTCCACCAATCTGAGCACCTCCCTCATCTTTCTGCGTTTGTACATGATATTGCATCTCTTTCAAGTTATTTATTGGTTTTTATTGCATGCGACTGCATCGCGCGCCTTATGCATTCGTATCTAGCTGCATGAACACCCTCTTTGCTACTTCACCTCCAAGGAGGCTTCTGGCAAGGTCTGCGTTGTTCCTTATGTCCTGTACGGATTTTATGCCGTTGCTGTAAAGTCTCCTGGCCCTTACTCTTCCGATCTGTTCCAATCTTACAAGGTCTAACAATTCTTCTTTTATGCCGTACCTTATTCTTACCCGTGTTTCTACTAGCCTTCTTATGCTCTTGTGCACTATCTTTGCGATTTCTATCGCCGCGTATACGAGCCAGTCCGCATTACTCAGTTTTATATACAATACGCCAGGCGTTGTCCTGTATTTTTTAATTATATCATTTTCGTCTGTTTCGTCTATCCACTCCCTCAGCATCATAGCAGTGCTGAAAGCGCTTAGTGGGTCATAATATCCATAATCCATACTCTCATTCTCGTATATTGCGCTTGACATCTTTCGGTACATGACGAATTCTGCTTCCGCCTCTTCTGTCGGCTTCACATACGGCCTCATCTCTACAGTGTTGGATATCATGTATAATGTACCGAGCGCATCTTCTGCATACGCCAGCGAGTCAAGTATCCACTTGGCAGACATTGGATCTATATAAAGTTCGCTCACTCTCTTCCCTAACTTTGTGGCATCATATTTGGATTCGCCCCTAACAACAAATTCCCAATCTACGAGATCGCGCAGGACGCTGCTTACAACATTCTTCATGTGTGCGTTGCTGCCGTACTGATAGCCGTAAAATGTCTTTGAAAGAAACTCCATTATTTCATGTTCGGTGCCAAGAAAATTCTCCGCTATGAAAGAAAGCACATGCATCCTCAATACAGGCGCTACGCCCAACCCCGAATCGATCGGTTCTGGCCCCGATTTTATGTACCTATTGTATAAGTCCCCAACGGAATAGTTTGAAGGGGCGGTTATCAGTGCCCTTCCCTCTGTATCATATTTGGGCCTGCCTGCCCTTCCGAAAAGCTGCATTATCTCATTGGCGCCAAGGCGCTCGGAGTTTATTCCGTTATGCCTACTCACGTCCCTTACCAAAACAGTATGCGCGGGAAGGTTAACTCCTAAGCCCAATGTAGTGGTAGCGCATATTGCCTTTATTAGGTTATCCTTGAATGCATTTTCTATATAACCTCTTTGTGCGTTCAGAAGCCCGGAATGGTGAAATGCTATGCCCTTCTTGACAAGATTCGAAAGTTTTACGCACTGCGCGGTCGGTTTTTCCAGAGTATTCAGTACTTTTTCACCAATCTTATCCAACTTAGACTTTTCTTCCTGGGATAACGCCTTTTCGGTATTCTGTGAAAGTTTCACTGCGCCTGCTTCCGCATTCCTTTTGGTGGAATAAAAAGTTAGCAACTGTTTTTTCATTTTCAGCGTATCCTGAAGCACTCGGATTTCGCGTATCTGACTCGACCCGTTAAGCAACATCCTCGTCTCCTTTCCACCCTCATAATAATATGCTGCTCCGTCGCTGACTATGCCCTTCATGAGCTTAACCGGCCTGAAGTCGCTCACTACGAGCTTTGCGCCTAGCCAGTCTGCCAGTTCATCGGAATTGCCTATCGTTGCACTTAGTGCTATGATTTGTGCATCCGTAGTTTTCATGAGCTTTGTAATCAGCAATTCCAACGTCGGGCCCCTAGACAGATCGCCCAACATATGCACCTCGTCAAATATTATGCATCCGATGTTAGGGAGCCAGTTAGCCCCGTGCCTTATCAGGCTGTCCATCTTTTCTGTGGAAACGAAAAGCATGTCGTACTCGGAGAGCCATTGATCTCCAGAATCTAGGTCGCCCATGCTTATTGCCGACTTTAGATAGGGATAAGCAGATTTGAACTCCTCGAATTTTTCGGTCACTAAAGCCCTCATAGGGGCTATATAAACCGCCTTTTTGCCATTCATCAGTATCGATCTCACTGCTGCAAGCTCCCCTATAAGCGTCTCGCCGCTTGCCGTTGGCGCGGCGACTATGACGTTATTTCCCTCCAATAATCCTGAGGCAATGGAAAGCTCTTGTGGAGGTGTGAAGCTTTTGAACCCGCGCGCAGCTAATGACTCGATTATCTCGTTGGATATTTTTCCCTTTAAAGAGGAGAGTTCCATATAAATGATTCATCGGAATAATTATTTATTAGGTTGCTATTCCG
>DAHWIS010000004.1 GCA_027344745.1 Microcaldota archaeon
AATAAGAACGGGATTCCGTATCTTAGGTATACGGATGCTATGGCGCCCACTATCGCCCTGCTTCCAAGCCTTCTCTCAGCATCCCTTCCCTCTATCAGCAGCAGTGGCATTTCATACGCTTCCTTGAGTCTGCTTACCTGCTCGAACAGTCTTCCGTTTATCACGGAATTATCAAAGTCCGATAAAGATTTCCTCTCTATGCATACTCGTTTGGAAAGTATGTAGTCCCCTACATCCGCATTCATGGTGCGTATAACGAATCCGCGCGCCTCCAGCGCTTCAATGAGCTTTATGTTCTTCTCCCTGGAATCCATTATTACGCTTAAGGTATCCATTCAATTTGCCTTATTGAAGCTTATGCCGCTTACTGCAATTGACATTTCGCCATTAGAGCCATACTGCCCCACGAAGAATAAAGGATTGCCTATCGGTCCGGATATGAACCTGGCGGGTATGGTAAAAGTTTGCATATGCGGTGTCACGTTAAAGGATGCTACCTTAAGATAGCTGTTGCTCAATGTAAGCGTATATATCGATATGTTTTGCACCGAATGGCTCAATGACATGGCGGTAATGTTGATGCTCGTGTTTATATACTGCGGCACGCGCGAATTTATCGCTACCGTGACATTGGTGCCGTTCAGATATGGCGCATAGACGAGGATCCTTGGCGGTTCTGAAGGGTTTAGATAAAAAGGCACCCATATCGGCTGATCCGTGCCGTTTATGGGGTATTTGGTTTCGGCCCATTCCGGAAGAAACGGGTATCCAACATAACTTTTGTATACTCTGCTTTCTATCGCATTCTTGGTTGAGAACGCGAGAGTCCTATTTCCTGAATATATCGGGTTGCCAAACGTGCCTCTTAAATAATGCTCGAGTTCAAGCAGCGCAACGCCGCTGTACGCCTGCGTATCAAGTGTGACAAAGTCGGTATTGTAATTGAACAAGCTCATTATCGTCTCGTTTGTATAATTTTCTATAATCGGCGACGGATAACTCGGGTTGCCTGTCGTCTGCAGGTTTGATTCCTGAACGATAAGAGGTATGTTTTCCATAGATATTATCTCGGTTTCGTTGCTCCTTGTAACATACCCCTCCACTATCGGTTTGTGCGATAAGGCGGTCTCGTAAGTGGCTAATCCGGGATATAGTGCAGGATAAGTGCTGTTAGGGTTTGGCAGCGCAGGCAATGCCAATATCGAAAAGTTGCCCGATATCTTGCCTATATCCGTATAAAATGGCGATGTGTGCACATTCGTTGATATTAAAGGCAGAAAGCTTTTGTTCAGGGGCATGCCCACGCTTCCCATCAGGAATATGGCGGACAATATCGCTACAGATGCGATTCTTTTTGTCTTGTCTGATTTCAACTGCTTTAATTCGAATAAGTGCGCCACGCCATATGCCGCAAGCAGACCTATAAACATCATCGCCGCCATGTCGAACCTTCCCGGCTCCCTAAGTACATTGAATCCCGGCAACGCATGATAAAGCAGATATATTCCGGGTATGCTGGTAACGGAAGCGCCTATCTTGAGATACGGGCCAATTGCGAGCCATGCAAAGAATATCGCTGCAAACGCGAATGCGATTGCGGTTCTGCCCCCTCTTTCCTTGTATAATCCGTATAAAGCCAATACGAGTGCAATATACCCTATGAACGCTACCTGCTCTGTAGGATCTGCTTCGTATATGCCGTACATGAAATTTGCATTCCCTCGATTGAAAAGCCCGTTGTAATAGCTGGGCACGAAAAATGCAAGTATGTTGTCGCTCCACAGCGATGATTGAGACAGCGTATATTGGTTTACAGTGGATGCCTGCGACGGGGTCGCTATCACGTGCAGTATCGGTATGAAGCCCCACGAGCCGAAGACAAATGCAACGATAAGCGCGAAAACCGAATATTCCGCGAATTTCCTATTTACGATGGACATCCTTTTCTCCTTTATCATCAAGCAGTAAGCGAGCGCCATCAATATTACCGCCACCACCATTATGCCCTCCTCTATGCCCCCCATGAAGCTGGCAAATACGAATGACAATCCAAGCAAGAAGGAACTGCGCACCCTATGTGCGTTTCCATCGTCAAGCATGGCGAGCAGGAAATATAGCGACAATGGCACGAAGCCTATTGCCATCCACTGGATGTGCGCATATGATTGGGCTACGTGAGCTGCGCTGAATGAGAACACCAAGCCCGCAAAGAATGCAGCATAATTATTTTTTATCAGGTATTTTGCAAGCACGTACATGCCTATTCCGGATATGGCGAAGCCAAAGAAAAACATAAGGTTGTATGCGAACGGTATGCTTATCGATTGGAACGGCGCCGAAAGGAATGCAAGCAGAGGAGAAAATGTCTGGTATACGAGATTTGCGCCTATGGGGTAATATAGGAGATTGGTATGCCACAAACTTGTGTGCAAAACGAACGTGGAATAGCTGACCCACCATATGCCCCATAAGCTTTGATAGGTGTCTCCTCCGCTTCCCGGCACTGTTGAATTCATATGCAACGTTATCGGATAGAATACGGCCATCGCAAGTATCAGATACACTGCGAAATAATAGGCATAATCTGTCTTGGCATAGTGCAGAAGCCTGTTTTTTATGGCTTTATTTTCTCCTTCCATACGAATCACAGCCATTAAGCATATAAAAAGTAAAGGATTTATAATGCTAACGCGATAAGAATTGAATATTAAGCGAAGTTATTTTATATAAATCTTGCGTGTTTGCGATGAAAAAAGCCTACTCTGATTTTACCATAATAATACCTACCCTCAACGAGTTCAAGAACATCCGGTTGATAATAGTAAAGTTGCTTAAGATGTATCGCGGGGTATCAATAATCGTTGCGGACGACGGTTCAATGGACGGCACGCGCGAGGAGGTTAGGGCAATAAGCAAAAAAAATAGAAAGGTAAAGCTTCTTGATAGGGAAAGGAGGAGCGTCCATGGGCTTGCAGCCAGCGTTCTAGATGCTGTTTTAATGGTCAAAACTCCATATCTTATAGTCATGGACGCCGATATGCAGCATCCCCCTAATAAGGTATCCGAGATAATGGAATCGTTGGGGAGCTGTGATTTAGCAGTTGGGGTAAGGACCCATGTAAAGAACTGGGGTTTTTACCGCAAAACAGTCTCAAAATCCATAGCGTATTTTTCATATGCAATTCTGACCTTCAGGGGCAAAAGGACATGCAATGACATAATGTCCGGTTTCTTCGGCATAAACACAAGGCTTTTTCAACTCATAATACGCAAGAAGCGCAGTTACTTCATAGGTAGAAGCTATAAGGTGTTATTGGACCTGTTGAAGCTTTTGGACAAAAACGTTAAAATAAAAGAGATATATTACTCATCGTTCAATCCTAGGCTCTACGGCAAATCAAAGGCCAATGTCTGGAATTTCATTGACATAATAAAATCAAGCTTTAAGTAGATTATATGCAATCGATAGAGAATCAGAACGTAGAGGAGTCGGCCTCTGAGATAGGCCTGCGCACCGCTAAGGTGGCGAGCTATATACTGGTAAGCAAAGTTATTTCACTCATAATGCTCGCGCTCTCATTCATAGTGGTTGCCAGAATTTTAGGGCCGAAAATATACGGGATATATGTGCTCGCAACTGCTACCGTGGGCATCTTCGGTGCAGTGGGAAATTTCGGCATAGCGACTGCAATAAACAAATTCAGCGCAGAATACAGGGCAAAGAACAGCAATGCCGAGCTAAACAACCTGCTCTCAAACGGGCTCTTCATGCTTGCCGCGATAAGCATCGTTTTGGCGTCGCTGCTAGTCCTATTCAGCGTGCCGATAGCCGCATATGTGATGCACAGTGCATCATTGGCGTATATCCTTCGGGCAATAGCGCTGTCAATAATATTCTCGATGCTCTTCGGTGCATTGTATGGCGCCCTGATAGGCATGGGGAAAGGAAGCCACGCATCATTCATGATAATATTGCAATCATCGGGCCAATCGATCGTAAGCATCGTCTTGGCGTATATGGGTTATGGCGCACTGGCCCCGATACTGGGCCTTGTATTCGGCATGTTCATCGGATTCGTAACCGGGATTATCCTGGTCTATGGCGTAAACAGGATTGACATGGTGAGGCCCTCTACAAAGAAGATGAAGCCCATAATGAGGTTCTCGTTACCTATAGCCGTATCAAACATATTCAACGTCATAGTGGGAAACCTCGGCCCTATAATGCTGAGCATGTTCGCTACAACTCTTGTGCTCGGAAATTTCGGCGTGGCATCCAAGGTCAGTTACTTATTCGATATCATAATAGGCACGATAGGAATCTCGTTGCTGCCCACGTTTGCGAGTTCGTTGGCGAACAAGAAGACCAAAAGCAGGACCGGGGAATTCTACAGCTATTCCCTGTATGTTGCATTCCTGTTCGTAGCACCGCTCATTTTCATCGTGGCATTCCTGTCCAAGCCGTTCTCGTATGTCGCATTCAGCGGTATCTATACCCTCGCTCCGTTCTACATATTGATAATGAGCATCGGCGTTCTGGTGGGCATGGCCGGCAACTACGCTGTTCCTCTCCTAATGAGCGCGAATAAAGTCAAGACAGTGGTAAAATACAACATAATAATTGCGATTATGGGCATTGTACTGATGCCTCTTCTGATACCTACCCTAAAAGGAACCGGGCTGGTACTGCTTTTATTCATAATAAATCCGGTATTATACGACATATTTTTCGTATATGAGATCAAGAAATCATTCAATGTAAAAATAAACATCAGAAAGATAGGGAAGGTGCTCGCGGCAAATTTCATAAGCATAGCATTCGTATACCCTTTGGTCATACTGCTCGGCGGGAATTACATACCCCTGATAATAGGCGCAATGATAATAATGATACTGCTGTATCCTCCGTTGCTTGCTGTGCTAAAAGGTGTCGAAAAGCACGACATAGCGACAATAAGGAAGGTAGTGGGAGAAATCCCAGTTGTCGGCAGCATCGTATCGCTGCTGCTCGACTACTCCCTGCTTTTCGCAGGCTAATCAGCTCAACCCATTATGCCATCCATTTTTATTAATGTGGGCGTAAAACCCACATGCTTTAGCTGTGGGATATAAGCCCACCGCAAAGCATATAACTTTGAAAGGCGCAATAAATATGGTCGTCTTGAAAACTGCATATAAGTATCGTGCATATCCTTCAAAGGAGCAGAAGGAAACGCTGAACAGGCAGATGTTTCTTTCAAAGGACCTCTACAATTTGCTTCTTGAGAAGTCAAAGGAATACTACAAAGAAACAGGAAAGACCCTTACAGAATACAGAATGAATGTCTGGATTACGCAAATAAAGAAGGAAAAACCAGAATTCGCAGAATTGCATTCGCAGGTTCTCCAGAATGTCTCAAAAAGGGTATCTGATGCTTACAGGCACTTCTTCAGAAGGTGCAAGGAAAAGAAACAGGGAAAGAACGTAAAGGTCGGATTCCCACGATATAAAAAGTTTGTCTCATCATTAACATATCCCCAGACAAACGGTTTCAAGATAGAAAAGAAGAACGCGGAACTCTCAAAGATAGGCAGTATAAACTTTGTTAATCACAGAGGGATAGAAGGAACAATAAAGACACTCACGATAAAGAAGACAAAGTCGCAGGAATGGTATATCACGATTGCAGTTGAAAGGAAAGATAAACCATTTGCATCAAACGGCAAGGGCAAAGTCGGGATGGATTTGGGCATAACCCAGTATGTCGCACTTTCTGATAATACTATACGCCAAAACGTAAAGATAACAAAACATCAAAGAAACCACGCGAGGGTTCTGCAACAGGACATCTCGCGAAAGGAGAAGGGCTCCCACAATCGAAATAAGGCAGCAATAAGATTTGCAGGGTATTCGGAGCATATAGCAAAAATAAGGCAGGATTGCCTTCATAAACTTTCACACAATCTCGTTCACTCATACTCGTTCATCGCATACGAAGATTTAGAGATAACTAACATGGTAAAGAACCATAGATATGCGAGGTCTATAAACGAATGCTCTTGGGGAAACTTCACCCAAATGCTGCAATACAAGGCTGAAAGCGCTGGTTGCGCAGCAATTAAAGTGAATCCCCAATATACCACGATGACCTGCAGTAATTGCGGGAACGTGCAGAAAATATCGATATCGCAAAGGGCATTCGTCTGCGAGAAGTGCGGCATGAGAAAGGACAGAGACATAAACTCAAGTGTAAATATACGCGATAGAGCTTTGAACGTACAGAGTTCAAATTTTGACAGCTATGCTGTCAAAGCTACCGAAGGACATTCGGGAAGTCAAGCCTGTGGAGACGACGTAAGACCTTCCGCAAGGGAGGCTGTTGCCGAAGAAGCAGGAACCATACGGGTGGCATCATGACGACAGTCATA
>DAHWIS010000020.1 GCA_027344745.1 Microcaldota archaeon
GCAATGCGGGCCCGTAGCTCAGCTTGGACAGAGCAACAGCCTTCTAAGCTGATGGTCGCGGGTTCAAAATAGGGTATTACACGTTTATAACTTTGTGAAAATCCCGCCGGGCCCGCCAGTTTATGCTGATGGTGAATAGAATGGATAACAATTTTGAAATACTGGCATTCGCGGGCAGCCTGAGAAAGGACTCGTACAACAAAGCCCTAGTCAAAGCAGCTGCGGGACTGGCCCGTGGGGAGGTCACGATTGACATATTCGACCTGGATGGCATACCCATGTATAACCAGGACCTTGAAAATGATGTGCCTGCGAGAGTAAAAGAGTTCAAAAAGAGCATTAGGGACGCAGACGCACTGCTTATAGCCATCCCCGAGTATAACAGATCGCTTCCGGGCGTTTTGAAGAATGCGATAGACTGGGCTTCAAGACCGTACGGAGATAATTCGTTCGATGACAAACCGGTAGCTACGTTCGGCGCAACCGGCGGAAGCATAGGCACTGCAGTAGCACAGTACCATTTCAGGGAGATTGCTGCGTTCCTAAACATGCACCCGTTAGAAAAACCGCAGATGTTCGTGACAGATGCACATAAAAAAATAGAGGACGGCAAGATTGTGGATGGCGAAACAGAAAAACGCATCGCAGAAGTGGTAGAAGCCTTGGTAAAATGGGGCAAAAGGATCAACAGAGGCAAGTAGGGCGGATATGCCCGTATGCATGCTTTTTGGCATACTTTGAAGTGCAGTGTCTGCAAATCTTTTTATAACCGATTGGCAGTTGCATCGTCAGCTGCATCCGACTGCATTCTTCCCCCCCTCTTCCTCTGCTTTTCCATTCGTGCATTTGCAAATTCTGCCTCCAGGTCTTCTTCCGCACTGCTATCCATCCACGCCTTTATGTATGTCGCTATGTTCCTAAGCGGATGGGAATACCTGTCGGTCAGTTCGTATGCATTGGCTTCGTGCTTTATCAACCCTATCTGCACCGCGTAGTCCAGATACCGCTTTGCCGTTGCAATCGGTATCTCCGAGGGTATGTCCTTGAGCCTTAATCTGCCGCCTTTCTTAACCTCTAGAAGGAGCCTGCCAAACCTATATGCTTCGGTTTCGTTGTCGAAGAATATCTTTGCGATTTCCTTTACGTTTGGCGACTTCATCTTATCCTTCAGCGGGGCATCTTCGAATTCCCAGTATTTTATTGCCATATAAACCACAAATGTCAAACACGTATCTTTATTCATTTTATTTTTATAAATGTAACGGCATCTCCGTCCTTAAGCACATGCTCTATGCCTACCCTTTGATTAGCAAACTTCACACTTCTACCGTTCACATATGCACATTTTAGTTCGCTGGATATCTCGGTATGCAGCCTTTTTGCAAGATTGCCCACCGTGATGCCCGATTTTGTTGTTATCGGCTGTCCGATCTTGTTCAGCCTGGGCTTTAGGTATACACGCATTATGCTTAGATTATCGTATATCTTCGCTTTTAAGGACTCCAGATTATCCATATGCAACGCGCTTATTGGCACCACTTCCATCCCGTATCTTGATGATATTTGATTGGCAACTTTTTGGAAATCGGAAACCATATCTATCTTGTTGAGCACCATTATCGCGTTCAGGTAAAGGGATTTATTTGATATGAACGATATGAATTCGTCTTCTTCAACCGGATCCCATATTCTAACATTTGCGTTGAATATCCCGAATCCGTTAAGGACTATCTTTATATCGTCATAAGACATCTTTGATTTGTTCACTTCTAGAGCTATGCCGTGGCCGTCCTTGTTCTGCCTTATTTGTATATTTGGCTTTTTCCTGTTTATGTATATGTTCAATGAGAAGAGCTCATCCAATATGACGCCCACCTGATTGAGGTTCGTGATGTCTATTACAAATACGACAAGATCGGATACGCGCATCTGCGCTATGACGCTTGATCCTCCGCCTAAACCCTTATGGGCACCGGCAATCAGTCCTGGCATATCCAACACCTGTATGTGCGCATCGCGATACAGCATAGTGCCCGGGATTATATCTGTCGTCGTAAAAGCGTATTGTGCAGTCTTAGAATTTGCGTTAGTAAGCGCATTTAGTATCGAAGATTTGCCTGCACTTGGAAATCCTAGGAGGGTTACGGTCGCATCGCCCGTCTTTTTGACGAAAAAACCGCTCCCGTGTATTTTTTTGCTTGCGTTTATGACCTCTTTTTTGACCGTTGCGACTTTGGACCTGAGCTTTGCAAGGTGCTTGTTTGTCGCTTTGTTGTCCTTGGTTTTGGAAAGTTCTTCTTCCAATTCCTTGAGCCTTCCTTCAAGATATTCCTTGTTCGCCATTGAATCCCGGTATTATGTATAGTTGGATATACGTTCTGATACTTTAGTAAAGTTATATAGATGCAGGTGTAATGCATAACATATTTATATTTATATACTTTCGCTGTTAACATACAAAAATGTTGCTGAAAAGTGAGCAAATGGCAGCCAAGAAAAAAGTAAAAAAGAGCGTAAAGAAAAGCGCATCAAAGGGCGCTAAGAAAGGCTCTAAGAAAAAGGCAAGGAAGAGATAGATTGGGTATTAACCCATTGATTTGTTTTTTATTTTTGTGTTCTTTTTGTTTTATTTTATGGATGGCTTATTATTTTCCATCTCAGTTGAATTTTGAGAAAAACCGTTTCATGTTCCTGTCGTTTTTTAGCAGGTTGAACGATTTCTTCATCTTATTGAAATCCGACAGCAATTCGTGCACGTCTTTCTCAGTGGTGCCGCTGCCAATCGCAATCCTTTTTATCCTTTTTGCGTCGTGTATCAGTTTTTCGTTAGAGCGTTCTTGCGGAGTCATGGAAGCTATTATGACTTTGTATTTTTGCAATTTTTCCTCGCTTTTTTCGAGCATGTCCTTAGGCACATCTGGGGCGCCCATCATGCCGAATACATTCTTGAGCGGCCCCACCTTATTTAGGGTTTTCAGCTGCGCATAAAAACTTTCGAAATTGAACTTGTCTATCTCTACTTCCTCTGGCTTCAGATCCGCTTCGGCTATGGCGTTTTGCACGTGCTCTACCAATTTGGATATGTTCGGTATGCCAAGCAGCTCCTCGATGAACCTGTCAGAGTCGTATGGCTCCAGGTCCTTTAATTTTTCTCCGATGCCTATGAACAACACCTTTGAGTTCGCAGCATTGGATGCACTCAAAGCACCCCCGCCCTTTCCCGATCCGTCCATCTTTGTTATTACGACACCGGTAAGCGTTATTGCCGAATCAAATTCGCGCGCCTGCCTGCCGGCCACCTGCCCTATGTCCGCGCTTACAACGAGTATTTTTTCATCCGGGGCGAATGATTTGTTAACAGCTTTTAACTCGTCTATAAGCTGCGAATCGAGCGCATTTCTTCCGCTAGTATCGCATATGACGACCTTCCTGTCTTTCAGTGCGTGAAGCCCTTTTTCAGCTATCAATGCCGCATTCTTCTCCCCTTTTATGCCAAAGAAGCCTACGTTCGCCTGCCTTGCGAGGGTCTCCAGCTGCTCGTATGCAGCTGGCCTGACCACGTCACAGCATATGACGCCTGCGCTGAACCCCCGGTCTTGATAGTATTTAGCCAGCTTTGCGGCCGTTGTAGTCTTCCCGGATCCGTATAACCCCGATAGTAATATCTTCTGCCTGCCCATTTTTGGAGCGTATGTATGGCCCATCAGGCGCACAAGCTCATCATAGACTATGTTGGTTATGTACTCCCTTGGGTCTAGACCTGCAGGCGGGCGGCTCTTGAGCGCCTTGTCTTCTATAGCTTTCGTGAGTTTGAATACTAGGCCCACTTCAACATCCGACGACAGAAGCGTCTTCTGGAGCTCCTTGTTGAACTCCTTTATAGTCTTAGCGTCTATTATTGTAGCTCTGGACAGCTTTGCAAGCGCCTGCCTCAGGCCTTCGCCTAAATCCATGAAAACCAGCATAAAGCTATGTACTTTTTATTATTTATTTGTTTTGAATAGATAGGCTTTGGGACAACAGTTGCCACTTTTACTTTCGAACTATGACGTGGGCCTTTTTGATCTATTTATTGGATGCAGTTGAATAGATGTTAGACATATCCATAAGGTGATAGAAAAATGTAAGTATGTGCCAATAGACAATATAGTGTGGTGTAAACATGAACAGGATCTTGAAAGGCGTCGGAATAGGCAGCATGCTCGCATTAATGTCGATGATGCTGGTAGGCACCGCAAGTGCGGCGGGGCAGAATCAATATGGCAGCGGATTTCCCATAGGAGC
>DAHWIS010000042.1 GCA_027344745.1 Microcaldota archaeon
ACAATCCCAGACAGAATAATAACCACGCTGTTGCTCCGCACCCAAGTACCGAGCAAGTCGATACCAATAAAGAGCGCCAAGAATACCAAAACACTAACAGGGAAGAAAGAGAAAAGCAGGCGTCAACATATCAGCAAAGGAACCCTAGGCCGAGGCAAAGAAGATACGAGAATGAGCGAGGGGATATGCCAAGCCCTTCGGAAATTTCCAGCAGAATGTACGGCAGGCAGCGCGAGGAATACAAAGAGCAGAAGCCCGAGCCGGTCCAGGAACAAAATTCCCGCCAACCCGAGTCCAGGCCAAACATTCCGCATATCAATCATGTTGACGAAGAATCTCAAGGCATAGACAAGATAGAGTTTTCGGAAACTAAAAATATGCCCTCCCCGTCTGAAAAATATACGGCCTCCCTGGCAGAGCTCAAGAACACGTTAAGGGGCAGGCTTTTCTCAGAGGATGGAAAGAAGGTATCTGAAATCCCTATAAGAGAGTTGATACTAACGATACAAGACCACAAGGACATAAAGTCCATAGTGTTCGATGGCATAATAACGCAGCGCCTCGTAGAATTGGCATACAAACAGCGCGTAAGGGAGATATACGGCATCAGGGCAAGTCAGCTTACAAAGAAATACGACGACATGCTGCTCTATGCCGGCGAATCTGGAGTAGTATAACGTTGAATGCCCTATTCGTATAGGGCGCTTTTTTTATTGGGCTTATCATCTATTTACGATAGCCTTAAATATTAATAGTTTAAAAATAAACTAGTTTTATTTTAAACTATAACAATTCTGGTCGTCAAATGGCAAAATCCGGAGCTATTGCAAAGAATATTGAACCCGGGGGATGGCACCCCTACATGGATAAGGAGCTGAAGCACATAATCCTAAAAGCCATAATACTGAATAAGATAAAACGGGGCAATGTCTATTCCTATTCGCTGATAAAGGAGATATCAAGGCTCAATAACCTGAAGGTTTTCTCCAAGGATATCAAAAACGACGTTTATAATGTAATATCGGCACTTGAAAAATCGGGATACATAAAAATTACAGCCAGGATTGAAAATGGAAGGTTAAAAAAATATTTTACGCTTACAAAAAAAGGCGATACCGCACTGGCGGATATCAAAAGGGGTTTCAACAGCGCGGTGAAAAGCCTGAAAAAGGCCATCAGGTGAATGTTTGGAGGATATAATAAAAGTCAATGGCATAGTCAAGAAGTTTGGCGATTTTACGGCTGTAGACGGCATAACCTTCAGCGTAAAGAAGGGGGAGATATTCGGCATATTGGGGCCAAACGGCGCTGGAAAAACGACTGCCATAAACATGATACTCGGAATTCTTAGGGTAACAAGCGGGAGCATATCTATCGATGGCATGGACAATATAAAGCATGCGACTGAAATAAAAAATATGATAGGCTTCATGACACAGGAGACCGTAGTAGACGCAGAGCTTACAGCATATAAAAATTTAGAGATCTTTGCAGATTTATACCATATAAATGACGTAGACGGCAGAGTGATGGAATCGCTGCGCGAGGGAGGACTTACGGATTTCGCCAATTCAAAAGCGGGCTCTTTTTCTGGAGGCATGCAGCGCAGGCTGAATCTCGTGAAATCTATGATACACCAGCCAAAGATACTCATACTTGATGAGCCTACAACCGGGCTTGATGTTCAGAACAGGGTTGATATGTGGAAGCGCATAAAGGCTCTTGCCAAAAACGGCGTTACGGTAATATTGACAACCCAGTATCTAGAGGAAGCGGACCAGCTCTGCAATCGCATAGCCATAATAGACCATGGAAAGATAAAGGCGCTGGGGACTGCATCTGAACTTAAAAAATTGGTGAGCAACGAAAGCATATTGGATATAGTGACAGACGAAGGCTCGGTGAACAAGGTTAGCGCCATACTTTCCAGGGAATTCAAACTGCAGGTAACCGAGAATATAGACAGGATAAATGCGCCCATAAAAGCGGATGTTGCATTGCTTTCGAAGATCATTGCGTCTCTGACAAAAAACAAGATACAGGTAATATCTATAGGTATACATCTTCCGACGTTGGACGATGTATTCATAAAATTGACAGGGTCGGGGCTCCGCGACACTTTGGGCGAGCAGCAGTCAAACAGGTCAATAATTATGAATATGGGCAGATAGTGGTATGATGAATATAGAGAATACCTTTATTGATGCGTACACTATTTTCAAGCGCGAGATGCTCGTATTCAAAAGCAACATTCGCGCCAACACCGCAAGGGCATTGATATTTCCGTTAATAATACTGATATTTTTCGGGAATCTTGGATCCGCTTCGTCCAATGTGCCTATTGCAGTAGTGAATCTGGCCAATAATCCCCAGTCGTTGCAATTCATAAACACATTGGAATCGCACTCTGCCGTGTCCATAAAGGCCATAACAAACGAGAACGCGGCCATGTCCATGCTCAGATCGGGTAGCGTTTACGTAGTCTTAGTAATAGCCCCGAATTTCGGATCATTCTCAAGCGGCGCAACAAGCATATACGAATATTACAGCAGCTCTGACATAACCAATGCGGGTTCTGCATTAAGCTTTATACAGTTGCAAGCTGCGAATTTCGGCGCACACGTAATCGACAGGTCATCGGTGCAGTCGCTGAGCCTTCCTTCTGCTCCGTCCAGCGCGGTGAAAGAGGTCTCCCTATCGGGAACTAAGGCATCGTACGAGGAATTTCTTGTTGCCGGGGTATTGGCTATGATTGTAGTCTTCGGTACAATGTTTGGTGGCGGATTTTCCGTAATAACCGATAGGCAACTGGGTACGATGAAGGCTCTCTTTATAACTCCAGTTACAAAAACGTCTATAATATTAGGCAAGATGTTTTCTGGCACGCTTCAGGCCGTGCTATACGTAATAGTCACGCTGATAATAGCGTTCATGCTTGGTTCATCGGTGGCTATGGGAATCATAGGCGTAGTGTGGATATTCCTGCTATCATTTGTCGTCGCGCTTGGATTTAGTGCGCTATCCATAGCGCTGGCTGCGAACCTAAAAAAAGTG
This sequence comes from Microcaldota archaeon, assembly GCA_027344745.1. Classification (GTDB taxonomy): domain Archaea; phylum Micrarchaeota; class Micrarchaeia; order Micrarchaeales; family Micrarchaeaceae; genus JAMCYW01. The sequence continues at coordinate 3,055 of DAHWIS010000042.1, forward strand.
GAGCTATATGCCATAATAGCGAACGTCTTTACATTGCCGCTATGGTTTTTGAGCGGAGCATTCTTTCCCGCATCCTCCATGCCCGCATGGATGCGCGTAATCAATGCGGTGGACCCTCTGACATATGCGGTAAACGGCATAAGGTCGATAATGCTAAACGGGACATACCCATTGCCGATGATAGCATTGCAGTTCAGCGTCCTCATAGGCTTTGCCATAGCGATGTTCGTAATATGCTTGAAGTCGTTCAAAAATACTATATGATGCTTAACCCGGTGAAAAAATGAATACGAAAAGATTCTTAGGGATGTACAGGATTACTGCGCTTGCAGCTGTAACTTTTATGCTGATGTTTGCGAACCCGACGTATGCCCAGACATCATCTGCAGTCGGAGGGGGCAACGGTGCCCTTTCGATAACTAACATGCAAGTTCTACCTCAGCCTGTTGTTGCAGGCGAAAATGTGACGGTGCAGTTCCAGCTATACAATTCGTATACGCAAACTTTGAACAACGTTAACCTGTATCTGCAGGCAGAAAACCCAATAATAAACGTCACGCCGTCGCATTCATTCATCACGGATACCATAGGACAGGGCATATTCGGCGGTCTCGGATACGACGTATTCGACTACACTTTCCACATACCTAACTACCTTCCCTCCGGCGTGTATACGATAGATGTGATAGCAAACTACCAGACCTCTCAAGCTGACGGTTTCGGCACAACGCAGGAAGAGCCTGCCCAGTCCGTCATGCCTATAACGATATATGTGCACGGGCTTGCCAATGTGAATTTCAACATAGTGCCTGAAGGTAGCATAACCCCCGGAGTGCCGTTCGCAGCCACGCTGGAGGCTGTCAATTCTGGGGGAGGAACAGCTAGGAACCTGACCGTAAAACTGCTTAACGGACCCATCATCGCAGTAGGATCCAGTACGATAAATTTCGGCAATGTGGGTCAAACGCCTTCGGCATCACTGGTCATGCTAGAAGAAAACCAAAATATATCGAGCGGCACGCACTACCTAAACCTAAACGAGCATTATTCGACCAGTTATGGGGCGAATTATAGCTCAAATGTTCAGGTACCAATGGATGTAATTCTTAACAAGCCGAATATAATCGTCAGTGCAGTAAGCGCAACGCCACAAACCCTGACGCCAGGATCAAACCAGACGTTGGAGCTTCAGGTGCAGAATACAGGCACAGGCACTGCGAAAAACGTGCAAATCAACTTCATAAAGAACGGCTTCATAGCCCCGGCGGGCTCTACCGCATCGCTCTTCTTCGGCGCGCTCGCACCCGGACAATCAACGTCTGCAAGCCTGCTCGTACAAGCATATGAGAATATGACTTCAAGTGGCTATGAAAACCTGTCAGCCGAGGTGAGCTACAATTATTCAAATGGTATGAATAGGACATCGTCCGTTGAATACATCCCGCTGCACGTCTCCGGAAGTGCAGTGTTCAACGTTACGGCGGTATACTCAAAGGCCGCCCCCGGCGCAACCTATGCTCCATTGAAGTTTACCATAAAGAACGTAGGCAATGAGCCGGCTAATGGGGCATACCTGACGCTGCAATCCATATATCCGATAACCGTCACGGATTCGAATGTATATGTAAGTAGCATAGCGCCCGGAAGCTCGGAGAACGTTACGTTCTACATAAGCGTAGACAAACAGGGTTCTGCCGGAGACTATCCTGCTACTATATACGAGCAATGGAGGCAGCCAAACGGCGCGCTGACGCAGGAATATTCCAGCTCAAACAATTACTATGTGCCAATCGGCAGTACTAAAAGCAATGGTCCATCCAACGCATACGGGTATATGGCCCTCGTTATAGTTGTTTTGGCGATTGTGTTTATCGCAAACAGGACAATGACTATGCGCAAAAAAAGCACAAAAGTTAAAAAGGATGGGCAAAAAAAGAATATGTTATAGATATGATCGGCACCAGCATGCGTCGTGTGCCGGTCTAAACCGTATATGTGATGCAATGGCAGATGTGATATCAGCAGTAGTGGATCCATTACTGAAGAAATATGGCATACCCGAATGGGTAAAGCGGTATGTAAAGGAATACATCAAATCAGACCCGGTAAATGCCATAAAGCGAGCCACCAGTTTCGTCGATGTTAAAAGGAAGAAAGGCCAGGTAACCAACAGCAATGTCATACTGCCAAACAATACTACGTTCAAAATAAACAGCATAGTGAACATAGTGAGCCTGTTTTACTATGGCGAAGAAAGAAGTGTGCAGATAACCGAAAAATGGTCGTCAAGACCCGACTATTTAAACAAAGAATATGTAAGGCACTTTTCTGAGATGGTGCAAATAGAAAAAAAGCATTTGCGCGCCATAAAAAATCTGCTGGAAGGGCTGGGTCATAAGCCCGTACCTCCTGCCGATGCGGTGAAGGAAGTATTTGATTATATAGAAAACCTTCAGGCTTGGAACGAACGAATGGTCGCTATGAACATAATAATAAAATCGTCGTACGGTACTACATTCGGCATGATGTTTTACAGGGTGTTCTATTCCGTGATGCCTGAATACATGAGGTCATTCGGAAAGGCATTCAATTACGAAGGCGAAGAGATAGAGTGGGGTTTCGAAGAAGCGAAGCGCATCATATCCGATAAGCGCATCAACGACGGGAGGCTTATAGAAATGTCAGAAAGGATACTCACGCTGATATCGAAGACGATAAATTCCGAAATGTGCCTCGCCGAAGAGGCGGGGATCAGCAAAGAAGCCGAACTGCTCAAGAAGATATCTCTTGCATATCCATTGCATACCTATTATGAATTGGGGGTTAACCTTGACGTGGATAAGGAATTAAAAAAGATATATAAGGATTCTGAATAAATGTATGCCATACAAAAATAATTAACATGCTGCTCAGAATATGCCGTAAGTTATAAATACCCTGCAAATCTATAAATAGGAAGTGCGTACATCTTATGTTAACAACAAGCGAGTGATATAAATGGCTGAAAACACACAAAATCCGGATAAGGCAAGCGAGAATATAGTCTACATAGGCAAAAAGCCAACGATGAACTACGTTTTAGCGGTAGTGACGCAATTCAACAACGGCATGAACGAGGTAATACTGAAAGCCAGGGGCAATGCGATTTCAAAGGCTGTTGACGTAAAGGAGATAGTCACAAATAAATTTATGCCAGACTTGAAACTGAAGAACATATCGACTTCGTCTGAGGAATTGACTAACGAAGACGGAACGAGGTCGAAAGTCAGTGCGATCCAGATCCTTTTATGCAAGTGATGGCGCATTGCCATCCTTAAATTATTTTCTCTCTGCCTTTTCGCGTGTTGGCGACAATAAATCAAGAAATAAATATATTTGCTTTAAAATGATAATGCTGCATTCAGGATCTGACCTAATCTCATACCTGTTGCGCAGGTGTTCATATTGTTGAGGACGCATTTTATAGAAGAGCTCAATGCGAGCATGGACGGCAAGGAGGTGACGCTGTCCGGATGGGTGCATGAGGTAAGAGAACTTGGAAAGATGACGTTCCTTCTACTTAGAGATTTTACGGGAATCGTGCAGGTCATTGCAAAGAAGGGCATCGCCGAAGATTCATTGATGGACCAGATGTCTCTGCCAAAGGAAAGCGTGGTGAAGATTGTAGGCACCGTTAAAGCAAATCAAGAAGCAAAGGGCGGATTTGAGATATTAATAAAAGAGATAGAGAATCTCAATCCCATATCCGCAAAAATACCCTTCGAGGTAACCGGGAAAGTTCCCGTGGATCTTGATGTACGGCTTAATTATAGGTACATAGATCTAAGGAGGCAGCAGACCGAAGCGATATTCAAGATAGAGTCAACGATTCTGTCGTCGTTCAGGGACATGCTTCTAGGCAAGCATTTCCTTGAGGTACGCACGCCTTCGATAGTTGCGGAAGCCACGGAGGGCGGATCGGAACTCTTTTCAGTCCAATACTTCGAGAGCAAGGCATTCCTTGCCCAGTCCCCGCAGCTTTACAAGCAATTGGCGGTTATAGGCGGACTTGACAGGGTATTCACCATAACCCCAGTATATCGTGCTGAAAAATCCAATGACGTATACCATCTCAACGAAATAACACAGATGGATATAGAGATGGCCTTTGCGGACCATCAGGATGCGATAAGCATACTCATCGAAGCGGTTACAAGCATCATCAAAGAGGTCAAGGCCAAGAACGCCAAGGATCTCGAGATGCTCAATGTAAACTTGGAAGTGCCCGAAACGAAGGTCATAACCTATGATGACGCGATAGGCGCCATGAAAGCGAAGTCGTCTAGCATAAAATTCGGGGACGATTTCACACGCGAAGACGAAAAAATGATAAATGAAATATACGGGGATGCCGTAGTGGTAACCGAATACCCTAAATCAATAAGGGCGTTTTATTCGATGCCCAACGACAAGAACCCCGAACTTTCGAACAGCTTCGATTTCATATACAAGGGCATGGAGATTTCAAGCGGTGCGCAGAGAATCCATCTCCCAGAATTGCTTATAGAAGCGATAAAGAAGAAGGGCATGGATCCAAAGCCGTTCGATTTCTATATCAATGCATTCAGATGCGGCGCGCCGCCGCACGCCGGCTGGAGCATAGGTCTTGAAAGATTCGCAATGAAGATTACGGGGATGGACAACATAAGGGAATGTGCGTTGTTTCCAAGGGACAGGAAAAGGCTTACTCCGTAAATACCCAGTTTTTAATGCTATTTTGTTTTTGCCCCGTATGATCTTGGTATTCGTCGAGCCATTCCATGTGCCACGAATTCGGGCTGTCCTTTATCACTATTATCTCGCGTTTGTTGTTTGGATCGTTGGCAAGTTTCTTCTCCCTCGCCGCCCTTTTGTATTGGAGTATCTTTTTTGATATGGCGTTCATTTCATTACCCCGTTGAATTTCATATTCCTCGCTGCAACCTTCTTCA
>DAHWIS010000053.1 GCA_027344745.1 Microcaldota archaeon
CCATGAGCCCAAAACGCATTATTATTTCCTCTTCCTGCTTTTTATGTTTTTTGCTTTTTTGGATTTTCCCTTAGTATTAAAATGCCTTATATTTGATTTTGGCGTTTTTGTTTTTGAGTGTTTGTGTCTCGCAGGGTTTGAAGCGCGCTTTGAATGTATATGATGGGATTGTGCTGCATTGCGTTTGGCTTTTGAAAAATGCGTTTGCGTGGTTGTCGCGGTAAGCTTATCGAGCAATGCTATGTCCTTGTCACCGAACTTGTCCTTTGACAATGAATCGATTATTATGTCGGCCGTGGAATTGTTGCTGTTTTCGAAATCTTTCGACGCGCCAGAAATTAGCACGTTTTCCATGCTGCTGCGCCTTATTATCTCTTCAAGATCCCTAAGCCTCTTTATCTCTTCTATCTCCTTCTTATCGTCGGATTGCTTTTTTTTCATATAGGCACCGGACTACGTTCTACTTTTATGCCAATGCTATTTATTACTTCTCTTTTATTTCTTGAATAACGCAAATATATTGGGAGGGTTAGACAAATTTTGAAGTATATGGAAATGCTTAAATAGTGAAGCTCTCTTCGAGCTTCGGCACCACGGTCTCATATTTTTCTGAAAAGGCTTCCTTTAGGGCGTTCGATTTTGTTATCTCGCCGTGAAGTATGAATATCTTTTTCAGGCCCGATATCTTTTCCGGCATAGTTTCAAGCTGGTGCCTGTCGGCATGTGCGCTTAGGTGGTAAAGCTCGACGTCCATCTCTATTTTTATCTTCTTGTTGTCTATTTCTACCTCTCGGGCGCCTTCCTGCAAATCCCTGCCCATAGTGCCTTCTGCCTGATACCCTACCAGTATCATTTTGTTTATGCTGTTGGACGCAAGTTTAGTTAGATAAAACATTATCGGTCCGCCGGTTATCATCCCGCTCGTAGTAACTATTATGCAGCTCTGGTCATCGTTCACTATCCTTGTACGCGTGCCCTTCTTTTCTACCATCTCAAAGTTGTCGCTCCTGAACGGATCATAGTCGCTCATCAGTATCTTGCTCTGCAGCTCTTTCTTGCAGTATATGACATTGTGCCTATGTATTCGCATTGCCTTGTTTATCATGCCGTCAACGTATATCGTAACCTTGGGTATCATGCCGGAATTCATGTAATCGTCCAATATCAGCAGCACTTCCTGGGCTCTTCCTACCGCAAAGCTCGGTATTATGACCTTGCCGCCGGCCTTTATCGTCTCCCTGATGCTTTTTACCATGTTGTTTATGGTTTCGGATTGAGGTTTGAATATGTCACCTTCTCCGCCATATGTGCTTTCGGTTATAAGCACATCAGCACTGAGATTCCTGAGGTCTGCGCCGTTGAATAGTTTTGTCTTTGCTATGTTTATGTCGCCGGTATATATGAGGGATTTTTCTCCATCGCTGATCTTTATCAATGCACTTCCGAGTATGTGCCCGGCAGGTATGAAAGTTATTGTAAGATCCCTGAACTTGAATTCTCGCTTATATTCCAATACGTGGTAGCTTTTCACCAGCCTTTCCAGCCCCGCTTTTGTCACATTGGACGGTTTTGACAGGCGCATGTAATCGCTGATCAGCACCTGTATCAATTCCATTGTAGGCTTTGTAGCGTATACTTTGTTGCTGTAGCCTGCGCTCATTATATGCGGCAAGTATCCGCTGTGATCAAGATGCGCATGCGATATGAATATGCCGTCTATTTCCTTCAGCATTGCGTCTGTTATCTTGGGGTACTGGTCATCGCTTCCCAGTTTAACTCCCGCGTCGAGCAGGATTTTAGAATTTTTCGTAGTTACCATTATGCAACTGCGGCCTACTTCTTCGGCCGCGCCAAAAAAAGATATTTTCAATTCAACACCTTATTGTTCTTCTTTGTTTTCCTCTTTGATTTCTTTTGTTTTTCCTTTTGTTTTTATTATTGCTATGTCTTCCATGTTTATCTCAGGTGCAGAAGGGCCCTGCTGCCTCTTGGGCTTCATCGGCTTTGCCCTTGAGGTATCTATCTTCAATACCCGTCTGAGTGACCTGTATAAATCATCAAGCTTGATGTCAAGATCTGCAATCTTCTTGTCAGCCTCTATCAGCTTGTTTTTGAACGTCTCAAGGTCGCTTTTTACGAACCCCACTTTCCTGCTTAGATGTATCGCCTTGCCCACCTTCTTGAGCTGAAGGTCTATCTCGTCTATCTTCCTGACTATATCGCGCTCGTCCTGAAGCGACATCCTGGCCTCTGTAGAAAGCTTGAATTCAAGCCTGTTCTTGAGCCTCTTTAACTGGATCAATTCCCTCGATTCTTTGGTATTATTCGTTGATTCGAGGAATTTCGATATGGCGGCATATTCTGCTTCCTTATATTCCAGCTTCCTTCGGTATAATTTAGCCTCCAGTATGAAATCGTTCCTTTGTTTCCTTAGGTCGTCTATTTTTGTCTTAAATGCTTCGGCTTCTTTGTTGTTAGATTCCTTTATTATGTCGTTTAGTGACTTCCTTTGCGGGAGCATGTTCGCCTTTGCAGGAGCGCCTTGCTTTGCCGTGCCCGCTGTTTCCGCCGTATCTTTGATTTGTGTCCTTGTTTCCTTTATTTCTATACTTTTCTCGTCCAGTAAATCGCCCTTGCGCTAGTTAATGTTCAATAATCAAAGCATATAGTGCTTTTATTTTCCTTTATCAATTACCTCCTTATAAACCTTCAGCAAATCATCAGTAGTCTTCTTTAGGGAATAGGATTTAGCTGTTTCTTCCATTTTCTTATAGTTGCTTATATTATTTATAACCTTTTCTATTTTCCTTGCACAATCGCTACTGCTTTTTGGTGCGAATTTCTCGCCATTTTGGCCGCCCTTGATCAGTTCCTTCAATGCAAGATAGTCGGCGCCTACGACCGGCTTGCCGCAGGCCATAGCCTCCAGGGAAACGATGCCCTGCGTCTCGAATGTTGACGGAATGCAGAATACATCGGCCGCCGCATAGTATTCGGGAAGCTCCGCGTCCTTTACGAAGCCCACGAATTTGACTTTGCTGCCCACGTCGAGCTTTGATACCAGCGACTGATAATGTGCGATGCTCGGCCCGGTGCCCCCTATCACAAATTTTATCTTCTTTTTCTTCAGCCTCTTTGCCGCCTTTATCAGAGTGTCTATGTTCTTCTCCCTGCTTATCCTGCCTATATAAAGCACGACTTTCTCGTCGCCCTTTGCCAACCTTTCCCTTATCCTGCTGCCATCCACCCTGGCATTAAATCTTTTCAGGTCTACGCTGTTCCCCACTATTGCAGTATTTGGGATATCCCTTCTGTTAAGCTCCTGCTCTATCGCCCTGCTCGGAGCTATCGTAACATCGCTCTTATTGTAAAAGAACCTTGCATACGCCCACGCGTAGTCTACAAGTATCTTCTGCATCCTCTTGCTTGACGTGAGGTATTCGTTTATGACCTCGCGATTCGTGAATAGCGTGTGAAACGATGATACGAGCGGAGTGCTGTTCACCCTGCTGGCCATAAGCCCATAGAACCCCATAGTAAACGGAGTCTGGACATGCCTTATGTCCGCCCTGCCTATATTTATTTCTTTTATCGGCGCGATTATTGGAAGCATTGCGAGGTTGTACTGGGGGTATTTCTTGAATTTCATCCCCCGTACCACTATTATATTGTGGTCCTTTTTGACCGCTTTTCTGGTAGATGAATCGCCAGACGCGAATATATACACCTCATGGCCCCTTGATTCAAGCTCCTTCTTGAAATTGAGCATCGATGTGACTACACCATCAACAGCAGGCAGGAACGTATCTGTATAAAAAAATACCTTTAAGCTTTCAGACATAAACTAACCACGCAGAAGTGCAATAATTTACATGACAACTGCTTCGCATTCTGCCTTTTTGATTTTTTCCGCTGCTTTTTTAGAAAATCCTGCAGCCCTTATTGTAAGTTTGGACTTTTCAAGCTCGCCGTTGCTGACAACCCTGTAGCCGTTCAATTCTATTGTCTGATTTTCAGCTCTGAGTGCTATTCTGTTCACTCCTGCTAGGGTTATAGACTTGAGCTTTGAAGGCCTCCATATGTGGAATCCCTTCTTGCCTATTAATTCGGGATGTTTTGCGGTGAAATATGTGAACCTGTGCTTCCTTCGCCCATTTCCCACTCCGCCGCGATCGCCTGCGCCTCTGGCGTTTTTTATGTTTCCGACTCCCCATCTTCTGGTGCCGAAATATTTTCTGTTGCGCTTATCCTTTCTAACTACCATTCAAATCATCCTATTTAAGAGCTTGTTTATGTCTTTGCCCATGTATCCCAGCGAACCACCCTGAGCGAAGCCCAGCTTCGTGCTTTTGTATCCGTGTGTCGGGGGATGCAGCCTGAACGGGAGCAGCCCCTTGAAGTCCTCCGAATCGTATTTGCTTTCGAACACTTCCTGGGGCTTGAACGCTATCTGCTTTTTAGCCCTTTTTTCCATGAGCTTGGTAAGCGTCTCCGAATCTATCTCGCCGTATGCGACATAGTTGCTGCATTTGTTAAGCATGCCCATATACGAATCCGTTGCCTTTATAATTGTGCAATTGCTTACCCTTTTCAGGTTGAGCCTCTTAAGCGTTTCGGTTATGGATCCGCGAACATTGACCCTGCCCCTTATCCTAACCACAGCTACAAGTTTATTCTTCGCTTCTTTATTCTTCATAAAAACACGTTGCTTTTTATTTGTTAAATCTAACCGGTTACGCGTATTATATTGCGCTAAAGATTTTTAAACCTGATTAAGTAGAAGGAGTATGAAAAGGCAAATATAAATTCTTTATGGTATGCCGCGTGGAAGCCCATAAATGCGAAATGGAAAGCATCATAGCTTTCCTATGTCTTTTACTACGTCTATGTCGAGAGTTTTGCTTCCTGCCTTCCAATTTGCAGGTATGGCGCACATGTGCCCGCTCTTTGCCGGGGCATCGTGCATCTGCTTTAGGCCCATAAATGCGTTAAATATATGTTCCGCATCCTTTCCCAGACCGTCGTTAAATACCGACAGGTACTGTATCCTGCCTTCGGGATCAAGTATGACTACGCCCCTTCTTGAAGCGCCCGATGACTCGTTCATGAAACCGAATGAGCTTGTTATTTTCTTTGTAAAATCCTCAATCATCGGTATCGTGCTCTCTTTTACCCTTGGTGATGTTTGCGCCCAGCCCTTATGCGAGAATACGCTATCTGTGCTTATCGCATATAAATCAGCGCCATTGCTGTCAAACTGGCTTTTTATAGACATAAATGCCTCTATGTCTGTTGCGCAA
>DAHWIS010000054.1 GCA_027344745.1 Microcaldota archaeon
GATTATCGAATCGACTTTCGGAACCGGATAGAAATTCGATCTTGACACCCGCATTATTTGCGTTACCTTGTTGGTAAGGGCCATCATCACGCTAAGCTTGGAGTACTTTTTTGTGCCTGGCTTTGCCAGCATGTGCTCTACAAATTCTTTCTGCAGGCACAATACCGCTTCCATGCCGTGATTTGACAGCCACATAAGCGTCTTGCTGGATAATTGATACGGTATATTTGACACGACTATGTCAAAACCCTCTAGCGTTTCATCTGTTAAGGAGAAAAAATCTGCGTTCAGCACTTTTAGGTTCCTGTGCGATTCTCTTTCAATCAATGCATTGTATACCTTTGTATCCTTTTCAACTGCAAGAACTTTCTTGCCCGACTTGCACAACTGCCTCGTCAATATGCCCAATCCCGGGCCTATTTCTATAACATTCCTGTCCAATGCATATGCTGCTTCAACTTCGGCCACATGCTCGCTTACAAGAAAATTCTGGCCAAGGCTTTTCTTGGGGCGCAACGCCTTTGCGGTTATAATATATTCGTTGGGCATTAAACCTCGCTCTGTTTAGTATTCTGGACACATCTTTTTATATATGATTTTCTTATAATGATTATGCTTAGAGGGCAGAGTGCAGTTGAATTCCTTTCGGTATACGGCTTCGTGATATTAGTAATAGCAATAGCGATAGCTGTGCTCGTACTTTTCATGGCTATACCGAAGACCATATTGCCGACGCAATGCACTTTCCTCAGCGGATTCTCCTGCGTAGACGGGATATACACGATAAATTCGACTGCAGGAACCAATTCGATACTGCTTATAAGCGCTACCGACATGCAGCCGGGCATAGTAAATATAAGCAGCTTCAAGGGATATATCGATTTCCACGAGAGCACCTCGGGCTATTGCGTTCCGTCCGTCGCTACCGAGGGGCAGAAGGTATACTGCATAGCCAATATAGGCGTTACCCCCTCGTTCGGATCGGTATACTTTGGCACGTTCGACATATACGCGAACTACTGCACTCCCTCGTCAAGCAACTTCTACACGACCAAATGCCCATCAGACAGCAATTACACATACGGTGGCAACATAAGGACGCAGACTGTGAAGCTGGCCTTTGGAAAGAACTCGAATACGCAGATAAACATAACGAACAGCCAGAAGAGCGCAGTACCTGCGCACTTCCAACAATTGATCAGCTTCAATCCCTCCGGATACGTATTATACGAAAGGCCGGATCTTGGTAATATAAGATTCTATTACAAGAGCAAAGAGCTTTACAGCTGGTGCGAATCGAACTGCTCCAGCTATGCAACCGGCAATGCGATATTCTGGGTAAGGCTGCCGGTTGCGATATCGCCTTCGCACAACCTTAGCATATCGATGTATATATTGCCACTTACCGTTGGGTACAGCGACCAGTATGCAGGAGAGGCCCCGCAGCTCTCATGCCCAAATCCTGCGGATACCGCAGGATGCGCCACATACGGCAAATACGACAACGGGGCGAATGTGTTCAACAACTACTGGAACTTTGCTGGGACAAGCCTGCCAAGCTCCTTTACTACCGCTGGCTCGGGTAGCTATTCACAAAATGACGGAATAACTGTAAGTAGTAGTAGTGGTAGTAATTATGAAATTATTGCTACAATTTCTTCAGGAAGTATAATAATGGACAGTTTGATGGAACTGACATCCTCAACTAATGGAAACTTGGCTGCTGGCCATGGTGGCGGAAGTTCAACATATACTCTTTATAATGCATATACCGTAAATTTTGCTAATGGCTATAACAATCTATATAAATATTCTTCTGGAACAGCATCTTCAATAGCAACTGGTTCATATACTCTCACTACTGCAATTTATTCGTTGGCATTATCAACAGCACCCTCTCAAACTGCTTATCAAAATTATATCCCGAAAGGAAACGCAGCAGATAGTTCTCTTTCATTATCAAATTTTAATCAACTTGCAATAGGAGTTGCGAGTGGTGGAAGCATTCAACTAACATGGCTCCGCACCCGTGCCTACCCTCCAAACGGCGTAATGCCGGTCGCACATATTGGAAGCGTCAGTATAATTTCGTGACTGGCAAACACATTATTTTATATAATTTCTTCATTAAGTATTAGGGTTAATTCCTGCCTCAATAGCTCAGGAGTAGAGCGTCTGCATGGTAAACCTTACCCGGAAAGCAGAAGGCCGTGGGTGCGATTCCCACTTGAGGCTTACGCACAAACGTCCAAATTTTAGTGGCTATCGATGCAAAACGATTTCAGCCCAAAAAAAGTGACATCTCCAGGTAGGGCAAGCGATACAAAAAAAGAACATGTATGATATTGGCCACGTAAACAATACGCCGATTGCTAGAACATATTGTACTTGCCCGAGACGATTTCTTTTGTAAGAAACCCTATGTTTTCCAATGACTGTTCTGCAAGCGCGGCCAACTTGTTTGTAATGTTTGATATGTCTCCCTTTTCATTGAGCAAAACCTTCACGTCAAGGTTTCTTGGGTCGTTTATCGGCCTCCCTATCTGCGATACAATCGATACGTTGCATTCCTTTATCTCCGGATACAGCTTTACAGCATCAGAGGCTATCTCATTCGCTAATACGCTGTATATCTTGCCGACATGGCTTACCGGATTCTTGCCTGCTGCAGCCTCTAGGCTCATGTGCCTGAATGGCGTTATTATGCCGTTTACCCTGTTTCCCCTCCCCACCGAACCGTCGTCACCAGATTCGCAGCTCAGCCCAGATTTCGTAAGATAGAAGCTTCCGCTCTCCTTATGGTCCCCGTTGTTTATTATTACTTCTACTTCTTTTGGGGTTATCTTCTTGGCAAACGCTTTTACATCTTCAGCAATCCTCGCCTTGTAATCGTAGTATTGGTCCACATTTGCAACAAACTTCGATACGAACGCGATTGCGATCGTAAGGTTTATTTTGCCATCTTCTCGAATGCCCATGACCTTTATGTCTTCGCCAACATACGGATGGGCTTGCTTGTATTCATTTCCATTTAGGAAGCGCTCCGCTTCCAGAACAAGCTTCTCTGTTTCTGTGAATGGCGCAAAACCTATCCCGAACGATGTGTCGTTGGACAGCGGCACGCCTATGCCCCTGTTGAATATCCCCGTAAGGTCTGCCGACCCTTTGAGGATTTTCGAATTGAATATGACTTCGTTGTCGATGTCGAGGAACCTTGTATGTTCTTTCAGGTAATCCTTAGCTGCCTTTAGCGCGATGTCGTCTACGGGTACATCTATGTTTTGGTATTTTTTTACCGCCCTCCCGGCAAGTATTATTTCTATCGGTTTCGTTATCCTCCCGTTGCCGAAAGAGGCCTCGGAAGTTCCGCCTATTATCAAGCCCTTGTCCAGATTGTGGTGCAGTATCATGCCGGTGCTGTCCATATACGCCCTTGACAGCTCGACGCTTGCCCTTTCCGCGATCCCGTCTATCAAGCTGTCCGGATGCCCAATGCCCTTGCGTTCTACGTATTCTACATTCTGATTTGATATGGGCACATACTTACTTTCCGATACCCTTATGTTGCTCATTCGATCATCTTTGTTTTTAGATTTGCATCTGTGGTTTGCACCGGATTAACCTTCAACAGATACCAATAAGTTCCTTCCACAAACGCCCATGTAGTGCATTAGCTTTTTTGCTATATAAAGAGCCTTGGCAAAAATATTCCAAAGTGGATATGTTTTTGTGTTCAACGCTTTTCCTTCTTTTTCATCGATATTATCTTTTCAAGCAGGTCCTTCTCGTTGTCGGCCAGCAGCGATGCAAATTCGCCGGTTAAGAGCACCTGGTCGCCGTCGCTGACACGTACGTACAGCATCTGCCCTTCGCGCACCTGCCGGCCGAAAGAAGGTTCGTCCATAGATATTGCTATCTGGTCGCCCTTTTTTGCTTCCTGCAATGGCGACTTCTCGTTCTGCATGCCTTTAATCTTACCGATGACTTCGCCTATGTCGTTCATTATAACGTTGTTTGGCTTTACTTTACCCAGTTTGACTTCTATGCCGAAAATTGCAGGATGCGATACCCTGAAGCAGGAATTCGGCAGGACCTCCATCTCTGCAGGAAATGATATGCTCTCTTCGACCCTTTTCTGCCTGCTCTTGGATCTTTCTTCTACGAATGCCTTGTAATCATCGACAAGCTTGTATATTATATCGCTGCTTATAACCTTTATGTTGCTTGATGCTGCTGCTTCCCTTGCATCTTCTTCCATCGAAACATTGAACGCCATCACTACGGCGAAGGTCGGATTCGATGCCAGCATGCCGAACGCGTCTATTATATCGCGCTTGGATACGTTGCCTATGCCCTTCTTGCTTATCTTGAAATTTTCCGATGCTAGCAGTTTTGAAATTGCCTCTATGCTGCCTATGGAATCTGCTTTCAGGACTATGCCATCCTTGTCGATTTTGAATACGTCGCTTAGTTCCGTAGTTATCTCCTTTGCATAGTCATTTCCGATCGCTTGTATTATCGGGGAACCTGGCATCGCATCTTCCAAACCCACTGCGCTTATCTTTATACCAGAAGCCGCGCTGACCTCGTCTACGTAGTAGAACTTGCTGGTCGATTCGAGCATCTCGTGCAGGGGCTTGGGCTTCAAGAGCGCCCTTATTTTTGTTGTGACTACCTTGTTGTCCGCAGTGGCGAACGCAATCTGGTCGTTTACTCTGAGCGTGCCGTCATAAAGTATTACGTCTATTGTAGTGCCTAGGCCCTTCTCCTCCTTCTTTTCGAGGATGCTGCCTTTGCCCGGGCCGTTGACTTCGATATTTAGTTTCATTTCGAGGAATCTCTGCGCCAGGCCTGATACCAGCATAAGCAGTTCGGCTATGCCTTCGCCGGTCTTCGCGCTGAGCGGGACTATCGCCAGTTCCTTCTGGAAATTATCCACCCTGCTATAGAGTTCGCTGTTGAAGCCCAGTTCGCTCAGCCTGCCTATGAGCTCGAAAAGCTTCGTGTCCAGAGCAGACTTGACCGCTTCCGACTGCTGTGAGAGGGCTTCGACGTAGCTTTTTGATTTTGTTGCCCTCCAACC
>DAHWIS010000055.1 GCA_027344745.1 Microcaldota archaeon
ACAATAATCGGCTACGAGGAAAAAGTATAAAATGCCGTCGTGCTAAAGTTTGAAGTAGTCACGAAAGTGTAGTATTTCAGATAGCTCAAGTAGTTAGTCCAGCAATAAAGCACAACGATACGATAAACCAGCTTGAAATGATATTCAGGAAGAACGGCTATTACACAACTAGGGATATCCTATTTTCAAGATGAAGGACAAGACTGGTAAGAGCGGTAGAATAGACCTTATTGCTAGAAGAGGAAAGTTCAGAATAGCTATAGAATACGATCACCACAGGATGGTAAAATGGAAAAGCTTTCAGAAAGTAGTGCAGATAAAGCCAGATACTGCTGCGGCCATAGCTGGAAGTGGAAAGCTTGAACCTTAACATAGAGCGTGCCATGAAGTACAAGGCGATTATGAAGGCTCCGCTATATGTCATGCCTTAGAAGAAAGAAAATACAGGACTATTTTTCCTGAGCATACTAGAAAGATTTAATAATTTGAAGAACCATGAAGAATAAATGAGGATGATGAAGGCAATACAGATTCAGGAAGAAGTGGAAAGGCTGGATAGGAAAATAGACAACCTAAATTCGGTAGTTTCTAGGCTAGTTGAGCTTTTGGAAGGAAACAAACTACCAAATATAAAGGAGGAATTCAAGGCAAGCTATGCAAAGGAGTTGGCTAATGCCATGAAGGAAGTAAGGAATGGCAGAGTAATCCATTATAAAAATATTGCAGAGTTCAATAAAGCCTTTGGCTGACCGTGTCATACATGGCATATAGCATAGACGTAAGGGAGAAACTTGCAGACAAGTTCAGGAAGTTGAAAAAGAGCGACCCGATAACACATAGTCGAATCCTAAAGAAAGTGAACGAGATAGCAGCAAATCCGAGTATAGGCAAGCCGCTGGAACACCAGCATACAGAAATACGCAGGGTTCATGTAGGTCATTTCGTATTAACCTTTGAGGTTGACAACTCTAAGGATGTAATCACGCTTGTGGATTTCGAGCACCATAATAAAGCCTACTGATTTTTCAAGCTATTAAATAGCCGCTTTAGCGGCGTTATCTTATCGGTAAATGCGAAGTCTATATCCTTGTATAGCTCTTCTTTGCCTTTCGTTATATAGCGCATGGTCGTAGACGGATTGGAATGCCTAGCGAACCTAGAGCTAGGACTATGTTGCCGTTGGTAGATTTGGTAAAATGAGTGATTGCATAGTATTTCTATAGTTTTCTTTCCGTTTTTTATTTTATCAAACGGCGCCGAAGTTGATGACATTTCATGTATTATATAAATTACCTAGGTTAGTTCCGCAGTACTCTCAATAGATATTCTGCACTATAGTTTCTAAATAGTTTCTTTGGATCCGAAGTCCAAGAAACTGTTTCATTCCATAGCTTCTCCAAACCGGCCTTCCTCGTAAACCGAAAATGGGCCCGCGGAGAATCGAACTCCGTATCTTCACGTTGTCAACGTGACGTCTTACCAATCGACTACGAGCCCCTATATCTCTATCTGCATGCCATCATTCGCCAGATAAGATTCTGGGAATACTTTTTTTGCATCTTTTAATAACGCTTCAGTATTTTTATATCTTGTGCTGAAGTGGAAGAGAACGAGCTTCTTGACCTTCGCGTCCTTTGCAACTTTTGCAGCTTCTCCGGAGGTCGAATGCATCCTCTCCTTCGCCAGCTTTGATACTGCATCGTCATATGTTGATTCATGGATTAGTACATCCGCGCCGGATGCCGCTTTCACCGTGCTCTTTGTCGGCCTCGTGTCCGCCGCATACACTACTTTCTTGCCAAGCTCAAACGTCGTGACATCCTTAAAATGTATGGCCTTTTTTCCCACAATTATCTGTTTCCTCTTTTCAAGCCTCTTGAACATCTCTCCTTTTATGCCCAACGCTCTGCATTTCTGCTTCATGAAATGCCACTTGTCTGCCTCTTTGAAAATATACCCATAATCCCTTACTGAATGTCTTAATGCGAACGCCCTGATTTCGAAACCGTCACCCGAAAAGACCTTTCCGCCAGTTACTCCCCGTACTATTATCTCGTAAGTAAAAACCGCATCGTCAAATTTTATAAGTGCCTTTATGTTTTCCTCAAAACCTTGAGGCACGAAAATTGTAAGCGGCGAAGTCCTTTTGTAAAGGGAAAGCGTCCTTGTCAAGCCTGCGATGCCTATAACATGGTCGCCGTGTATGTGTGTTATGAAAATGGCCTTCAGCTTTGATATGTTAATGCCATACTTGAACATTTGCCGTTGCGTGCCTTCGCCGCAGTCGAACAGGAATAGCTCTCCGTCGAACTGCAAAGCCGTCCCGCTGAGGTTTCGCTCCCTTGTCGGCGCGGAGCCGGATGTGCCCAACATCGTAAGCCTGATCATGGTAATACCTACAGTTCCAATGTTAATGTCTTATCCTTAAGATTAATATCCTTTATTCCGACGTCCGGAAATTCGTCCTGCAATTCCTTTACCGATATGTGCTTGTTGTTTCTTGCCCTAGATATTATTTCATTCACTAAATTCATGTTCCTTATGAGCGTTTCACCAGCTTCTTTTGCGTTTGATATGCCTGGAAGAGTCTCGTCAAGTATGTTTTTTTGTTTTTCTATGCTTCCGGACAATTCGATAAATTCCTTGTTATCCTGCTTTTCCAATAAGTCGGTAGTGGCGTAATCGAACTCGTCGAGCATTTCGGATGCGCTTTTAAATTCTGTCATCTTTAATCCAGAATACTTAATTATATCGCATATTGCATAATCCACATAGCCTCCGTCTTCGTATATCCTCGGTTTTGGATTCTTTATGTAGTCAAGCAGTTCAAGGGCAAGGCCGCCAATCTCGGTTATCCGTCCTGCGGGCAATCCATTGTAATCGGACTTCGGGTCAATCCCCAGTGCATTGAGTATGTTCTCTATGTACGTGGCGCCTATATTCACATTCTTCGAAAGTACCGATATCACGCTCTTCCTTCCGATTGCACCGCCGCCTCCGATGGATTTTAAATTATCGCTTAACGCGCCTATGTTGGCTATAGTTACCGCGGCATTCTCCGGGGCTTTGTATATCTTGCCGTGCATTACGCTCCTGTCCTTGAATTCGTGGTAGATGTATGCTATATCTATCAGCATATTTTCATCGGCAAGCACGACATTGCCCCTGCCAAAAAGCTCGAATATCAGATTGAGTTTGCCGCCTCCTTTTCCCAGCCCTAAAACCGCTATCCTGTCGTTGTTATATTGTGCGACAAATTCGATTACCGAACCTTCTATCCTCTTCCTTACGGCTATGGCGAAATTCGTAGGCTGATCTGCTTTTTCAATATATCTTGTAATGTTCAGCGATCTTCCAAGCCTGGATTTTATGTTCCTGTAACCATCCCTGTTCTTTATTTTGATCCTGAATTCGCCTTCTCCTGTCTCATAAAATTTCTCTATGTAGAAGCCCTTGATCGATTGCAGTTCCGATATGATCGCAGCTAACTCGATGGTAGAAACCCCGCGCATGTTTGGCATATACCTAACCTTTTATCTTTTTACGCCCCTCCTCTTTTACGATTTTTGAGAACGAAAGGGCGCGCTTGCGGGCATTCTCTGCGTTTTCGAAAGCCGTACCTATCTGGACTATATTGGCCCCGTTGGAATACGCCAATTTCAAGTCCGATGTGGTCGTTACGCCTCCAGCCACTATGTAAGGCACAGTGATTGCAGAGCTAACCGCCTTTACCATATCCTTTGGGACGGGCCCGAAATGCTGGAGTCTAGGGTTAGATCCGGTATCCGTTATTATGAATCTGTTCCCAAGATACTCTCCGGCAAGTGCAAGCGATGCGGCCATCTTCGGCTTCTCCCTTGGGACGACATTTACGTCGCCTACCCATCCTACCGTGCCTCCGGGCTGAACCACAATATAGCCTACCGGCAGCGGCTCTATGTTCAGGCTTTTAATTAATGGTGCCGACAGCATCTGCGCCTGAGTTATCCAATACGGGTTCCTTGCATTCAGCAACGACATGAAATATATGGCGTCCGCATATTTTGTGATTGTTGCTATGTTTCCCGGGAACAATATGAGAGGATTGGCTACTTTCTCCTTAATACCTATGGCTACATTGTCGAGTAGCTCGCCCTGCGCGCCTATGCTCCCGCCAAGCACTATCATGTCGGCTCCGCCGTTTATGACCGCTTCCGCAGTTTTTATTGCATTCTTTTCGCTGCTATAATCAACCGGGTCTATGACAGAGAAAAGCATCGCTCCCTTTGTCTCTAAAACTTCATGTATATACTTCTCCACAGATTTTTTTGCCATGATATCACAAAAGCATAAAATAAAACATAGGTAAGCTATTGCCTACTCCTTTTGTACTCCTCAAGGAGCTGTATGCCCTCCTTGTATATGCTGGTTTTCGGGTTGAAACCGAGTTCCTTTTTGGCTTTTTCTATGCTTATCGTCCTGTCGCTTGCGACGAACTCGTATTCGTCGTAATTTATATCGATTATTCTTCTGGTAATCCTTGCCAATGCCGAAGGTATCCCCCTGCTCGGCGGGCTTACGCCAAGGCTCTTTGCAACTGTTGTGAACAGCTCCTTTACTGTATACGGTATGCCGTCGCATATGTTGTATACTTTGTTTAGGCTCTGTTTTGATTCATATGCGAGAATCATGGCGTCTGCAGCCTCGGATTCGTGTATTAACGATATGTGGTTTTTGCCATCGCCTACATACATCGCCTTTCCCGATTCTATAAGCTTGAACACCTTGTTGAACGAGCTTTTATAATCCTCCCCGTAAAACGTCGACAGCCTTAATATAGTATAATCCATGTTGCTGTTCGCCTCCGAGAACGACTGCAATATCTGTTCCGCAATAACCTTGCTTTCAGAATACGGGCTTCCGGGTTTTAGTTGCGATTCCTCCGTTAAGACCTCGTTCGGCCTTCTATATCCGTATACCGAAGAGCTGCTGGCGAATATAACGTGTACCTTCTGCGCTGATTTCTTATTTGCATTGGTGCACGCGTTCAGGAGATTCTCTGTGCCGAACGCGTTTACGTTTAGTAGCTGTTCGCTCGTGTACCTATAATTATATACCGCACCTGCTATATGGAATATATTATCTACACCCGAGCACGCTCTTTCGAGATTTTGCTGGTCTGCCTCGTTAATCAGTGTCAAATCGACTACGTATATCTCGACCTTTGGGGGCAGTGTCTTCCATTCGCTGCTGACGCTCGGATGCGTCTGCAGTATGACCCTTACTTCATCACCTTTGTCGATTAACCTTTTTATCAGCAGCTTACCTAATCCGGTGGTTGCTCCAGTTACCAAATCAATGCGTTTTTTACCATTCAATTGAGCACCCCACTAGAATGTTTTGGTTTTGCCGTTCCCTGTCCGTCTAAAAGGGCTTTTGCAATGTCCCGTATGTGGCCCTCGGCAAGCCTGTTTATCGCGTACGGTACCCAATCCTTTCCGTACGAAACGTATACACTCAAATTAATCTTCTTTTTCATGAGCATGGACATGCGTTTATTATTATACCCTAATGGCAACTCAAATATTAAATTCCTTCTGTAATCCTTGTTCAGTTCAGCAAATCTGGCAAGAAACTTTTCGTCGCTGCTGAACAGCGTTACCTTAACCTCTTTATTTAATAGCTGGTGCACTATATCCGAGTATGCATCCAATTCCTTTTTACGACTGATTATGTGCTCTGGACTTTGCATATGTTTTTTATCGGTTCCAGCACCTTCTCTATAATTAAT
>DAHWIS010000006.1 GCA_027344745.1 Microcaldota archaeon
GAAGGCCTCCCAGTCAACCAATCAATGGCGATGACCGGATCGCTTTCCGTGAGGGGAGCAGTGCTTCCGGTGGGCGGAGTGACAAGCAAGGTAGAAGCGGCAATTGCATCGGGTATAAAAAGCGTTATAGTCCCCGCAAGCAACAAGGACGACATATACATAACAAGGACCAACCTTAAAAAAATAAAGATTATACCCGTGAAAACTCTTGCCGAAGTTATGAAGTATGCCATAAAGCAGAGCAAGAGGCGCGACGAGATAATAAGGGAGCTGAATAAGCACGAGCGTGAATGACATGCCTGCAGAAAAGAAATCATCAAACAAAACCGAAAAGCTGTTGGAGGGGCTTGGCAAAAGCATACTATCGGACATCAAGGAGGGTAAGAACCCATCATTCAGCGCGACCACGAGGACCAAATCAAACATATTCTATGACAAAAAGGAAGGCTTCCTCAGGCTCGGCAGCTCCATGGAGGAGCACAGCTTCATGAATCTGGCGCAGTCGAAAAGGTTCATGCAGACAATAGCAATAGCGGCAAAATGCCATAGCTTTTTATCACAGAACCTTCACGCTTCGATAAGGGGGCTTTTTTACCAGTTGAAATTCTCCCTCGGCGAAGATGTGGATGAGAATATATTCGATGAGCAGAGCGAATCGAATCCGCTCATAGAAGACCTTGAGGTCGCACTCGGCACTAAAAGGGAGAATATGAACCTCAATGCAAACAGAAAAGGGGTTCTTGCGGGAAATCTTAGGATTATAGACAATTACGGCAATGAAAAGATAGAGATTGATGCAAGCAAGATGGGAAGGAGCGGATGGGCGATACCTAGCGACGTGGACAACGACATAGAATTCGTAGACGTTAAGGCCAAATATGTATTGGTTGTTGAGAAGGACGCCTTATGGCAGAGGCTTAACGAAGACGGTTTTTGGAAGAAGGAGAATGCGATACTCATAACGCCCCAGGGCCAGGCAGCGCGAGGCACACGAAGACTCATAAGGAAACTGGCAGATATGGGCTTGCCTGTATACGTATTCAACGACGGCGATGCATGGGGGTGGTACATATACTGGACGATAAAAACCGGAAGCATAAACCTGGCTTACATAGGCAAGGACATAGCTACGCCGGAAGCAAAATTCATAGGTGTGACAATGGCAGATCTGGAAAAATACGATTTTCTGAAAAGCATGACCATGGCCGCAACAGAAGTAGATATAAAACGCGCCCAGGACATGCTCAACTACCAATGGATAAACCAGTATCCGGAATGGGTGGCAGAATTAAAGCAGGTTTTGAAGATAAAGAAGAAACTCGAGCAGGATTCGCTTCAAGGGCCAAGATTAACGTTCGTAGACGATTACATCAGGGACAAGATAAAGAATAGGGATTTCCTACCTTAATCTGCGCATTATGTACGGTATGCACTCCTGTACGCAAATGCAGGCTGAGCATTTTCAGACTACGCTCAGCGTAGTCCTTTTTTTGACCGCGTTTATTACGTGACCGTAATCCCTATAATGGGCCATTGCTGTGAGTGTCACGGTATACTCTCCAGGATCGGTTTTGATTCCTCCATATACGTCAAATTTAAGTTCGCGTTCTTCTCCGGGCGATATATCCCCTATGCGCAATTCACGCTCTTTTATCATGCCTACATCATCTAAACCAAGTTGCTGCGGCAGCTCCAATATAATGGACGTGAGCAGTATTTCTTTTGTGGCATTTTTGACTTTTACAATTAGCATGGCCGAGCTCCTCCTTCCCGAAGAAAGCTTGTATGGGACCCATTCCGAGCTTATTCTATACGGTGAACCTTTGATCAGTTCGTTTCCTGCATCTTTTTTACCAAACAAGTTGAATATGGGCATTATAACACCATTATATGATATATGTTTTCATGAACATGCTTTTATATTTTATCATTTAAATATTATTTATTAAACATTTGCGGGCCCAGTTATGCCAAGAAAGTATAATCTTACGAAATATGACGTGCTTGCAAACATGATACACAAGCTTTCGGTTAAGGAGCTGGGCTTGAATCATGGAAACGCAGATAATGCCACTCCGGAACATGCAGACAGCTATGATGACGAGACGCTCAAAGCTATAGCCGTATTGATAGCATCTTTCTCATCCAACCATTCATGGCAGACGTACAGGTATATAACGATACACGAATCTACGGGAAATTCTAATGCGATAAAGGAAGAGTATTCGGAAGCGGAGAAGACCCGTTGGAAAAACGTCACACAGTATGATATAGGCGAAGTTGCAAATACAAACCTGCCCGACAACGTATTTTCCGAATGGCTTTTTTTTAACGTAGTGAAGGATAAGCATGACACATACAGAAGGGCGTGGAGGATACTCAAGGAGCAGTTTTCAAATCAGGTTGAGGCGGACCTGGAGAGCAAGGAATAGCATTTCTTGAATAGCGGAAGTTCTGCTTTGAATAGCGGAAGTTTTTATTCGGAATTTTTTGACGTCGGAATGATAGGAAAGGCTTTTAAATACAGGAATCCCGCAATACTCAATAAAGTATATGTCTTTTTTTAGAACAGTTTATAAACCTTAATCGGAAATAGCTATTTGCAACTTGGTTTTGGGTGTTCAAATGGTGGCGAATCTGGTAATAAAGAGAAACAACGAAAAGGTGGCTTTTGATGAAAGCAAGATAACGCATGCGGTGTATATGGCTTTTGCCGACGTCTATGTAAAAAGGAGCGAAAAGGAGAACATGGACGAAGCGGAAAAGATAAGTGCCGATGTTAAGAATGCACTTGATGTATCGACCAAAGGCGAACTGCATGTCGAAGAGATTCAGGATTTGATTGAAAAGATATTGATGGAGAAAGAGCCGAACGTAGCCAAGTCATACATTCTTTACAGGCATAAGCGTTCCGAGATAAGGCTTTTCAAGAATTCCATCGGCATACAAGACGACGACCTTAAGCTTCCTATAAATACGCTTACGGTATTGGCAGCAAGGTACCTGCTCAAAGACGCGAATGGCAAGGTTGTAGAAACCCCTAAGCAGCTGTTTCAGCGCGTTTCTAGGGCAATCTCATCTGCAGACAAGGCATACGGAAAGAGCGAAAAGCAGATCGAAGACATTGCAAACGATTTCTACGAGTCGATGATAGACTTCAAGTTCATGCCCAATTCGCCCACCCTTATGAATGCAGGGGCGCCTCTGGGCCAGCTGAGTGCGTGCTTTGTGTTGCCCGTAGCCGATTCCATACCTGAGATATTTGATGCGGTGAAAAATGCGGCATTGATACATCAATCGGGCGGAGGCACGGGATTTGCGTTTTCAAGGTTGAGACCGACAAATGACCTAGTGAGAAGCACAGGCGGCGTTGCATCGGGCCCGATTTCATTCATGAAGGTATTCGACGCTGCAACCGAGCAGATAAAGCAGGGAGGCAAAAGGAGAGGAGCAAATATGGGCATACTGAGAGTAGACCATCCAGATATCCTTGATTTTATAGTATCAAAAGAAAACGAGGGGACGCTCAGGAACTTCAACATCTCGGTAGGCATAACCGAAGAGTTCATGAAAGCAGCAAAGGAAAACAGGGATTATAAACTGATAAACCCGCGAAACGGAAAGCCGGTAAGCAAGCTCAATGCCAGGGCAGTCTGGAATCTCATAGTCACAATGGCGTGGAAGACCGGCGATCCCGGGCTGGTATTCTTAGACAGGATAAATTCCAGCTATGCAAATCCTGTGCCAAAGCGCGGACCGATAGAATCTACGAACCCGTGCGGTGAGCAGCCTTTATACCCGTATGATTCGTGCAATCTGGGATCAATAAACCTTGCAATGATGGTCAAGCCCATAGACGGACATTTCGAAGTCGATTGGGACGAGCTTAAAAGGATTACAAGGATAGGCGTACATTTTCTCGACAATGTAGTAGACGTAAATCACTACCCGCTCAAAGAGATAGAGGATGT
>DAHWIS010000036.1 GCA_027344745.1 Microcaldota archaeon
AAAGAAATAGGGGGGTGTCAGAGCAATTTTAACCTATCGGTGAATGCTCCTATCTCACGCCCATTCCATGGGCCTATGCCAAGGGCGGTCTTGCTCCCTGGAGGTATTTCCGTAAGCCCTGCATCGGTCACTAGGGCGCACGGTATTTTCTTGAACTTAAACGCAGTATAGAGCTTTATCAGCGCTTCCTCGTTATCCACTTTAAGCACAATCTTTTTTTCCCCGGAGGCAAGCCATTCCCTAGCTATGGATTTATCGGTGCGCTCTGCCTCGAAATAGCTCATAAGCGATGCGTGCGCCGCCTGTGCGGCTATCTTGCCCTTGCTCATTTCCAGATCGGCGCGTATTATGATTGCCTGCTTGAGTTCCACCATGGTAGATTATTATAAAATAAGTTAATAAAACAATGCTTTTCTTTTGCCCATGTCCGAATCTTCGCGCTTGATTTCACTTATAGCGTCTGCAAAGCCCATGAACGATATGTTGCTGTGCATGCGTTCTGCAATCCTGCCGCCTATTCGGTTGTAATCGCGCGGCACTAGAAAGACCTTTGACTTACTGCTGATGCCCATGGCAACATCATACTGGTCCTCGAAGACGACCTCTGGCTTGATGCGGTCATTTATGAAACCAGCCTTGTTTTTAGGTACAATGTCAAGCTCTACGCTGCCCCCTATTCCTGCATCTGCGATCATCTTGCCTATTGATTCCTTTGTGGCGCGTGCATTTGATGTGACTACATGCAATTCAAAGCCTTTTGATGATAGAAATTTCATTGCCTCTGCAGCGCCGGGATCGAGCGCGCTGCACCGGTCTATTATGTCACTGCCATTGTTAGGTATAAAACGCATCATGTTGAAAATCATCTCCTTGAACGACCTTTCTAGATCCGAATCCTTTCTTATGAAATGCCGCCCAAATTCCTCTTCTATATCGTTCAATAATGCACCGTCTATGTCAAAAACGGCTATTTTTTTACCGGCGGATGAATTTTCTTGCGCCATGCTCTCGCAATATAAGGATTCTACAATCATCTTTAAATGTCTATATACTACTACGTTGATTGTCCATTATAGTTATTCTTGCTATATTTTATATTTTCACTCTGAAAATAATTAACGTGCTTTATGTGATAGATGAAAACGTTGCGAAATTCGCATCCTCGTTGTTCAAGAGATACTACTCAAAGAACAGGATAGGCGTAGACAGCGTTGCAAACAGGGAGTTTGGATTCGGAGATTTCGAGAGCAAGATATCCTACAGGCACAGGGAGTTCAAGACCGATGCCGAACTGCAGAAGTATATGGTAGAGCAGGCGCCGGCTTTCGTTTCCTATTCGGCTTCGTTTTACAGCATGCCGGCAGGTAGGCCGATGGAGAACAAGGGATGGCTCGGGGCGGAATTGGTCTTCGACTTGGACGCCACAGATCTTCATCTCGAATGCCAGAAAGCGCATGGCTCATCGTGGGTATGCGAGAACTGCTTCTCTTCGATAAAAGACGAAACTATAAAGTTGATAGAAGATTTTCTTATGCCGGACTTTGGATTCTCCGAAAAGGAGATAAGGATAAATTTCAGCGGAAACAGGGGGTACCACATAAGGATAAAATCCGATGATATCTTTGGGCTTGGATCCGATGAGAGGAAGCAGATAAGCGATTATATATCTGGGAGTGGCATAAAAATGGAAAACTTCTTCCCCACCATAAACCAGAGGAACACGAAGCTCGAGGGGCCGCGGCCTACCGACTACGGGTGGGGAGGCAAGATGGCGAAAGGCATGATAGAACTGATTAACGGCGGGGAGGGAAAAATGGCTGCCATGGGCATAAAAAAGGCGGATGTGCAGATGCTTTTGAAGAACAAGCAGGAAATAATAACCGGAATAAATAATGGCAATTGGGACATGGTTAGGATAAGCAAAAAAGCCGAATTTTGGAGAGGCATTGTAGAGAAAATGACAATAAAACAAAGCGATTCTATAGACAGGAACGTAACAAAGGACGTATACCATCTGCTCAGGGCGCCGAACACCCTGCACGGAGACACCGGACTGGTGGCGAAGAGGCTTGGCTCACTGCATTCGCTGCAGGTTTTCGAACCGATGAAGGACGGGATAGTTTTCGGCGACAGACACGTCAGGGTGCATGCTGGAAAAGTAAGCGCCTTTTACATGAAAGGCGAGCAATTCGGCCCTTACAATGATCAAGACGCAGAGATGCCGCTATACGCCGCCTTGTACCTGATGCTCAAAAGAGTAGCGACGCTGGCAGAGGTATAAATGGCTTTTTTGAGATATGCACAATAGAATAGATTTTTAATTTATAGTGTGGTAAAATAATTGATGACAGAACGCATACTCGTATTGGCAGTCGATATAGACAACGACCTCTACCGCAAAACCAAGATAACTGGGCCGGTATTGGGCAGGAGCGCCAATCTGAAGGCAGCTGCGAAACTCGTTTTTGCAGACCCGCAGGATTCTGACGGCAACACGATGTTCGAAGCGGTCAAAAAATACGACGAATTAAGGAAGATGGATTACTCGGTCGGAATAGCTACCATAACCGGCGCCGAAAAGGAGGGATATGTCGCAGACGCTGAACTTGCGAGGCAGCTCGACAGGGTGTTAGACACTTTCAAGGCGGACTCGTGCGTGCTCGTTACCGACGGAGCGAGCGACAACAGGGTGCTGCCGATATTGAAGACTAGGGTAAAAGTCAACAGCGTAGACATAGTAAGGATGAAGCAGGCCGAAGAATTCTCAAACACGTATTTCACAATAATTGAGAAGCTTAAGGAGCCGCATTACGCAAGGATAGTGTTCGGCATACCGGCCATACTGCTGCTGCTGTTCGCTATAAGCTATTACCTGAATTATGGATGGCAGTTGCCGGTGGCCATCATAGGCGTATACCTGATAATAAAGGGATTCGGGCTGGAGGACGCATTGATGTCGTCTTTCCAAGGTTTCGGGTTCAGCGTGAGGAGGGCCAGCTTCGTGCTTTACATAAGCTCTATGCTTTTCTTCGTCATAAGTGTGATATTGGGATATGGGTATTATACGCATACGCTCGCCGCAACCAACAATCCGATAACGCTTACTGCAGCGGCAATCGAAGGGTTCCTGCTGATATTCCCGATAAGCCTTGTATTGTATTTTATAGGCAGGATAATGGACCTCGAGAACAGGCATCTGAGGTTCAGGGCCATAAGCCAGGGGTCATACGTAGGCTATATAATAATAGGGTTGGCCCTGCTCTACACAGCTGCGGCGTGGTTTATAGGCCAACTGTATTTTTGGGAGTTCCTGGTGCTGAGCGCATCGGCTATAATATTGGGGTATTTCGTATCGTACATAAGCCTTGTGCTTAAAAAGCGTGCAATAAAGAAAGCGGACTTGAGGGATAAGAACGTCATAAATGACATAGGCGCATACATAGGCAAGATAACCAACGTAGACACGAAGAACGGCGTAATGATGATAAAAACGGATTACGGGCGTGTCATAAGATTTGACATAGACCGGATAACTAGCGTATCGGACAGGGTCATGGTAAGGTAGGCAGCTAGAATTCATTAGACCCGTAGGGTAGCTTGTTGTTGTTTATCGTATTGTACCTGAGTATCTTCTCTACGGTGTTGATCGATTTTTCCCCAAGCACCCGGGGTATTACAAGGTAGTAGTATTCCCTTAGCTTTATCGCCTTTATCAGCATATAGTCCTTTGTTAGCAGGAATCCGATAATGTGGAATTGGCTGTCCTTGAGCT
Organism: Microcaldota archaeon; assembly: GCA_027344745.1. Lineage (GTDB taxonomy): Archaea > Micrarchaeota > Micrarchaeia > Micrarchaeales > Micrarchaeaceae > JAMCYW01. The sequence goes on from DAHWIS010000036.1 coordinate 3,773, forward strand.
GTTTGCTTATGAACGCGAGCTTGTCTTCTACTTGCATCTTATCAAATTACTATTTGCTACACCAACATATTTAAATGAGGTTTCTAAATTAAAAAGAAGAATGGAAAAGAAAGGTTTAAATTTATGCCCTATTATAATAATAACTACCCAGATTACTATAATAACAAAAACATCGTGCTGCACGAGTTAATCGGTGCGAAGGTACGGGTTATTAAGAGCAATGACATTGCACAGGAAGGAATTAAAGGGATAGTAGCTGATGAAACCAAGAACACGGTTCTCATAGAAACAGCACAAGGTATAAAAATAGTTGTTAAGAAAACATCTGTGTTCAAATTCAGCATAGGAAGGAAGAACTTTATTGTTGAAGGCAGGGAAATAAACTTCAGGCCATATGAACGCATAGAGAAAGGCCTCAAGTTTTATAAGCGAAGGTGCTTATAGTCAAATCCGGATACGCTGGATTTCAGTTATGTTTTAGAAGGAGTGATTTGTTGGAGTGTAAAGATGAAAAATGCCCGATTCATGGGGGCCTCAAGACGCACGGCAGCGAAGTTGAGGGCATAGTGGTCAGCGACAAGGCTGCAAAGACCGTGATAATAGAGAGGCCTTATACGACCTTCCTGAAGAAATATGAAAGGTCCTTGAGGAGGAATTCCAGGATAGCGGCGCATAATCCAGAATGCATAAATGCAAAGGCAGGAGACCTGGTGCTAATCGCCGGATCTAGAAGGCTTAGCAAGAGCAAGTCCTTTGTAGTTACGAGGATAATCAAGAGTGATCGCAAATGAAGGCAATTAATGGAAGGGTATCAAAGACGCTAATACCGGGCACTATACTTACATGTGCCGACAACAGCGGCGCTAAGACATTAATGATAATAAACAAGATAGGCAAGGCAGGAGCGCATGGCAGGCTGGCAACGGTCGGTGTCGGCGATATAGTCATAGCGAGCGTCAAGAGCGGCACGCCGCAGTATATAAAGAAGAAAGTCCGCGCGGTCATAATAAGGCAGAGAGCCACCATAAGGAGGGTAAGCGGCATGAGGGTAAGATTTGAAGACAACGCGGCTATACTGATAACAGACGCAAATCTACCGGTTGCTACAGAAGTAAAAGGAGCAATGGCTAGGGAAGTCGTCGAAAGATTCATAAAACTGGCGGGCATTGCATCTAGGGTGATATGAGTGATAACAAGCAGCAAACCGAAGGTGCAGAGGCGTTTTAGGGACAATGCACCTATGCACATCAAGCAGAAATTCGCCCATGCGCATATAGACAAGGCATTGGCCAAGAAGCTCAAGATAAAAAAGAAAAGCATCCAATTGTCAAAGGGCGATACCATAAAGGTGGTAAGGGGGCAGAAGAAAGGATCCAATGGCAAAGTTACCAAGGTGTATCTTAGGAAAGGATTTATATATGTTGACGGACTAACGAAAAAGAATGCTAGGGGTAAGGAATTTAATATACCCATAAAAGTAAACAATGTTTACATAACCGACCTTAACCTATCGGACAAGATGAGGGCAGCAAAATTGAATATGAAGCCCGTAATTCCCGAGGTAAAAGAGGTAAAGGAGGAAAAGCAGGTCATCGATGCCGAAGTGGCAAAAACCGAGTGATATTTATGGCAAAGAAAGGCAATGTTAGACACATAAAAAGCATGAACGCACCGGACTATTACGGCATTCCGAAAAAGGAGAACAAATACGTGATAAAACCGGCTGCGGGCAGGCATAACGCTTCTACGAGCATAGCGCTGCTGCTTGGGATAAAGAAAATAGGCAAGGCAAAGACATCCAGAGAGGCGCTCAAAGTTATAAAGGGAGGCTTAATAACAGTAAACGGGAGGGTAATAAAGGATGTAAAATACCCCATAGGATTCGGAGATGTCATAGGCACTGCGGATGGCAAGCTTGCCAAATATGCAAGCATAAACAGGCAGGCACAGATAGTATTCGAGAACATAGAGGGCAAGGATCGCCAGTTGAGATATAAGGTAATCAACAAATACAAATCCAGCAACGGAGCAATCATGGCAAGGCTGCATGACGGCCGCACGCTGAAACTGGAGTCGGCGAAGGATGCAAAAATCGGCGATTCCATCGAGCTTTCCAAAGAAGGAAAAATAATTAAGGTTCTGCATGTTGGAAAGGGGGCAGAGTGCTTCGTCATAGACGGTGTGCACGTAGGAGAGACTGGCAGGATAACCGAGATCACTCCGGGCACAATGCACATATCCGCATCCGCCCAGATCGAGCAGGAGAGCGGAACAAAGTTCGAGACGCTTCTGAAGAATTTGATAGTTATAGGTTGACATTTATGGCAGATAAAAACAAGAAGGATAAAGGCGCAAACCCTATGACAGCCATAGGGATAGGCACCGTCACCATAAACATCGGCACGGGCAATGACAGCCAGCAGCAGGAAAATGCGAGGAGGCTCATAACGCTTATAACTGGAAAGAAGCCAGCTGACGGCATATCAAAGAAGAGGATCCCGCAGTTCAAAATATCCCCCGGGAGCAAGATAGGTGCGTTTGTGACTATAAGAGGAGAGGATGCAAAAAAGCTCGCAACCAGGCTGCTTGCAGCTGCGGACAACAAGATTAGCGACAGGTGCATAACCAATAACAGCCTGAGCTTCGGTATAAAGGAATACATAGACATAAACGGCATAAAATATGACCCAAAGATAGGCATGTTAGGAATGAACGTCAACATAGCATTCAGAAGGAAGGGGATAAGAACTGCGCTAAAGAAAAGGGCCCGCGGGGAGGTCGGCATGAAGCAGCGCGTTGTAACTAAGGACGACATAAAATCTTATATTGGCAAGGAACTGGGTGTAAGCTTAATAGGTGCAGTTTGATGAAAGTAAGAAACGAGGAAAAATTCAAGGGCAAGGGAGTGCGCATATGCAGAATATGCGGCACCAGCAGAGGCCTCATAAGATCGCACAAACTTTATATCTGCAGGAGATGCTTTAGGGAGGTAGCAAAGAACCTTAACTTTAAAAAATATGGATGATTTACATGGATAGATTCTCAGATGCTATAAACACTATAAAGACGTGCGAACGGATAGGCAGGGCCGAGTGCAAACTGTATTCAACGAAAATGATAAAGTCGGTTCTTGACATAATGCAAAAATCGGGATATATAAAGATGTACAGCGAATACAGCGATAGGTACATAAAGAAATTGGATGTAAAGCTTTCAAACAATATAAACGGCATCGGGGTAATAAAGCCAAGGTACGCAGTGTCGAAGGACAATCTTCAAAGGTACGAAGAAACCTATATACCGAGCAAAGATTTTGGCATATTGATACTTTCCACGCCAGAAGGCATAATGACTAACCAGGAAGCCAAGACTAAGGGTACAGGAGGAAGGTTATTGGCTTACATTTACTGAAGTTGATATTATGGTAGATATAGAAATCCCAAAGGGCATAAACGTTGAGGTAAGCCCGGACAAAATAACTGTCAGCGGAAGCTTGGGTAGGAACGAACGGGCGTTCAACAGCGCAATTCTCAAAGTTGCAAAGAATGATGAAAAGGTATCGATAAGCACAAATGCCGCAAAAAGGCTGCAGAAGAAGGCATCCAGTGCCGCCATCGCACTTGCCAAAGAGATAAAGAACGACATCGATGGCGTCAGCAAGCATTTCGAAATCAACATGGAAAGCACGTTCGCGCATTTTCCGATAACCCTTGAAACAAAGGGGGATTCGCTTATTATAAAGAACATGCTTGGGGAAAGGGCAGCCAGGACGGCGCGCATCGTTGGCAGTACCAAGGTAGAGATAAAGGACAAAAAGGTCAGGGTTTACGGCATAAAACTTGATGACGTTACGCAGACGGCTGCCAACATACGCATAGCTGTAAAGATAAGAAACAAGGACAACAGGGTATTCCAGGACGGCGTATATTACGCATTGGAGTGATAATTATGAGAAAAATAATCAAGAGGAATGGATTGTCAAAAAAGAGGCATCCGACTTTCAATGTGCCAGGCTATGGCATAAAGAACAGGAAGCATGTCATGGATAGGTGGAGGAAGCAGCGCGGCATAGATAACAAAAAGAGGATAAAAAAGGATTTTATGGGCGCCGAGCCGACCATAGGCTACAAGACGCCTGATTCACTCATAGGGGTAAGGGCAAACGGAAGGAGGGTCATACTTGTAAGGAACCAAAACGACCTTGAATCGGCCTTGGAAAACCCGGATATAAATGACTTCGATGTGACTATAGCAAGCGCCGTAGGGAAGAAGAAGCGCATTTCCATAATAGAGCTCGCTAAGAAAAACAATATAAAAGTAACAAACGGTGCACACATATGAGCATAAAACTTACACGGAGGATTGGAGCCTTAATATTAAAGCGCGGTAAGAACAGCATCCGCATAAAGCCAGACTCCATCGAGGAGGCGAAGAAGGCGCTTACCAGAGAGGACATAAGGTCGCTCATAAGCAAAGGAGGCGTATACGCACTGAAAGAAAAGCGTAATGAAAGCAGGCATGCAAAAAGCCTTTTAGAAAAGAAAAGAGAGGGCAGGAGGAGAGGGCCCGGAAGAAGGAAGGGAACTGTCAAGGCAAGGAGCGGGATGTCGTACAAGAAGAAGATAAGGGCACAGCGCAGGATAATAAAGGAGCTCAAGGCCACCAATGCAATAAGCAACGATCTGTTCAAGGAGTTCTACGCCCTCGTGAAGGGAGGCACATTCCAGAACAAGGCATCGCTGATAAACCATATAAAGGGCAAGGGAGTGCAGATAAATGACGAGCTTTTCAATAAGCTAAAGCATATGTGATATTAATGTACAGCAAGATTAACAGGAGGCGCGCAAGCGCATTGACTAACTACGACAAAAGACTAGCGCTCCTGAAGAGCAAACTAACCCGGTTGGTAGTGAGGAAAACCAACAAGAGCATAATAGCCCAGCTAGTAGGATACAAAAAAGACGGCGATTACATCATCGCAAACGCAAACTCCAGCGAGCTGAAGAAATTGGAATGGATGCCGCACAGCAACATACCTACGGCATACCTAACCGGGGCATTGCTTGCAAAGAAGGCCAAGGACAAAGATGTAGGCGAGGTAGTATTGGACATGGGACTCTACAAGCCGGTCAAATACAACGTCATATTTGCAGCGGCAAAGGGATGCAAGGACAACGGGATAAATCTAAAAGAGAATATAGAATTCGACGAGAAGAGGCTAAATGGCAAGCATATAGCAGAATACGCGAAAAAGGAAAAAGGGAATCAGGTGCAATTCAGCCAGTATGCAAAGGCAAAGTTTGATGTATCGAAACTGGATGAAATATTCGATTCCGTGAGGAAAAAGATTATAAACGAGTGATTATTTGGCAAACTTTAAAAGCAGACGTTACAACAACGAAGTTCAGGCATTCGACGTGAATGGATGGGAACCTGTCACGCAGATCGGGAAGATGGTCAAGGAAAGAAGCGTAACTTCGATCGAGCAGATCTTCAACATGGGTAAGAATATCGAGGAGGTTGGCATAGTAGAAGCATTGCTGCCCGGGATGAAAAGCGAGGTCATAGAGATAAAAAGCGTGCAGAGGATGACAAGGAACAACAGGAAGCAGAAATATAGGGTGACATCCATAGTCGGCGACAGCAACGGCCACGTCGGTGTCGGCATAGCCAAGGACGTAGAGGTAAAGGCAGCCATAGACAGCTCCATAAAGGATGCAAAAATGAACATAATGCCGGTAATATTCGGATGCGGATCTTGGCAGTGCACATGCGGAAAAGGGCACAGCCTTCCATTTACGGTAAGGGGAAAATGCGGAAGCGTAGAAGTGATACTCAAGCCTGCGCCTAGGGGTCTCGGCATAGCGGCAAGCAGACCTGTAAGGATGATGCTTGAATTGGCAGGCGTCAAGGATATATGGAGCTTCTCTCGCGGCAGGACCAGGACGAAATTCAATACACTTATTGCCGTATCGAAGGCGCTTTCGAACACGCTGCAAATGAAGAACCTTAGTGTTTCCAATATAGCCGAGGTAAAATGATTGTAGAAGGTGTGAGATTTTTCATATATGCAATATATAATGTTTTGTCCTGATTTATAATAGCAAATTATATTATTATATTAGAGTGGTAATATGAAAGTTTACGTAGACAAACCGTTGTGCACAGGGTGCCAGCATTGCAAGGATGTATGCCCCGTGGCTGTTTTCGAGATGAAGGACAGGGGCAAGCCAGAGGAGGTCAATACAGATACCGCACCTGACAATATGAAGTGGACTGGAGAGAGCAACGCAGAAATGCTTGCGAAATGGAAGGATGTCAACGATGGACATAAGCATTTTGCAACGGCAAACGACGGCACTAGCGGCGGCATTTCCGTAGGCGTAAACGGCGAAGCTTGCATACTGTGCCAGGCGTGCTTGATACAGTGCGAAGGTGAATGCATCCACATCATAGACGACACCAATGCAGAATACAAATCGATATACGCATGATTCTGTTTTATTCTGCCCTTTTTCTTTTCCTTTATTTTTACTTTGCTCCAAAAGCTTTGATGCATGATTATTAATATTGCAAAAAACAAGTAGCATGACCTTGTTCTGCAGGTGAATGCCATGATAGAATTCGTCGACAAATCGTTCAGCGATTCGGAGAGCTTAGATGTGCTGAACGGTTACGTAAGGGAGTGGTTCACTAAGAATTTCAGCGAGCTTACGCCGCCACAAAAATACAGCTTCAAGCTTATCAGCGAGAAAAAGAACGTCCTTATCGCTGCCCCAACAGGCAGCGGGAAGACGATGTCGGCATTCCTGTCTATACTCAACTCCCTATTTAACAAATCTCTGGCCGGAGAACTGGAGCGCAAGATATACTGCATATATGTATCGCCGCTTAGATCTTTGAATAATGATATATATAAGAACCTCGGCAAGCCGCTCGAGGAGGTATATGACGCCATGAAAAAGGACAACGGCATAAACATAATAAAGGGCAATATGACCGAAGTCACGATAGGCGTAAGAACAGGAGATACAAGCCAAAAAGAAAGAAGGCAGCAGCTTGCCAAACCTCCAAACATACTTATAACTACACCGGAAAGTCTGGCCATACTCATAAATTCGGAGAAGTTCATGGAGAACATGAAGGGCCTTGAATACATAGTCGTAGACGAGATCCATGAACTGGCAAACAACAAGCGCGGCGTGCATTTGTCCCTTTCTATAGAAAGGCTTCAGGACATGGTAAAAGGCAGGATTACGCGCATAGGGCTTGGAGCTACGCTATACCCTCTGGAAGAAGCGGCAAAATTCCTGGTAGGTTTCAACGGGGAAACGCCCAGGGATTGCAAGATAGTGGATGCCTCTTGGAGCAAGGAGCTTGACGTAAGGGCTATGAGCCCGGTAAAAGACATGATAAGCTCAAGCAATGAAAAAATAGAAGACTCCATGTACGAGGAGATAAACGCCATAATAAAGGCGAGCAAGACCACGCTCATATTTACGAACACGCGCAGCGGAACAGAACGCGTAGTGTTCAACCTGAAGCACAGGTTCAAGTACGGAGAGGATATAGCTGCACACCACAGTTCGTTATCTAGGGATTCCAGACTGGATGTTGAAGAGCTGCTCAAGAAGGGATCGCTCAAGTGCGCGGTCTCATCGACAAGTCTGGAGCTTGGAGTAGATATAGGCACAATAGAAAACGTCATACAACTCGGATCGCCTAAGAGCGTTACGAGAGCAATACAGAGGATAGGGAGGGCAGGCCATTCTTTCAGAGCCAAGGCCAGGGGCGAAATGATAGTGCTCAATAGGGACGATCTCGTAGAATGCACGGTCATGCTCGATGCAGCCCTGAAAAAGCATCTCGATTCGTTTACCGTGCCCAGGAATGCATTGGATGTGCTGGCACAGCACATAGTGGGCATGTCATTGAACAAAAAATGGACCGTCGACGAAGCATACGCAGTCGTAAGGTCAAGCTACGCGTATTCGGATTTGGAACGGCATGATTTCATAAGCCTTCTTAATTACCTTTCCGGAAAATACGTAGGCTTGGAGAGCAGGCACGTATACGGTAAGATATGGTACGACGAAGATGAAGGCGCATTCGGGAGGCGCGGAATGTACGCCAAACCGATATACATGCTAAACCTGGGCACCATACCCGATGAAGTTGCCGTAAATGTTTTGCTCTCTTCGTCAAAGGCCTGGATAGGCAATATAGAAGAGGAATTCCTTACAAGGCTCAAGCCCGGGGATATATTCTCGTTGGGGGGCAGGCTTTACAGGTTTGAATACGCAAAGGGCACCAAATGCTACGTATCAGAAGCGCATACCAACCTGCCTACCATACCGCCGTGGTTCTCAGAACAGCTGCCGTTAAGCTACGAATTGGCAGACGAGATAGGCGAATTCAGGGCTAAGATGTCTGCTTTTGTTCTAGGGAACACAAAGAAAAAGAGGGCGGATGCAGGACGTGCTAGGATAGGCATATACAGGACCTTGAAAGGTGGAAAGATACCGACGGAGGCGTCGGATTTTCTGAGTCTTTATCCGATAGATTCAAACGCAAAGCATGCGATATTCGGCTATTTCGTCGAGCAGGCGCTATTCGCGGGCGCAATTCCAAGCAACAAGCTGATAGTGATAGAGACTACAAATGAGGAAAAAACGGGTACTGAAAGCGTGGTTTTCCACTCGTTGTTCGGCAGGAAAATCAATGATGCACTGTCAAGGTTAGTCGCCTTTGAAGTGGGTATGATGCTTGATGAGGATGTATCCATAATGGTAAATGACAATGGATTTATACTCTCGGCGGGGAAATCGGTGAAATTCGCCGACAGAGTCATAAAAGATGCAATATCAAAGCTATTGGAAGCGGATATTGAACTGCTGTTGAAGGAGAATATACGAAAAACAGAACTCATGAAAAGACGCTTCAGGCATGTTGCCGGGCGCAGCTTCATGATATTAAGGAACTACAGAGGATGGAAGCAGTCGGTTGGAAGGCAGCAGGTGAATGCACAGATACTGCTCAAAGCTGCAGAGGAGATAGACCCGAATTTCCCGGTAATAAAGGAGACGTATAGGGAGATATTCAGCGATGTGATGGATCTAGCAAGGACAAAGAAGGTATTGGATATGATAAGGTCGGGCATGATAAAATACAAGATGATAAAAACCGGTTCGCCTTCGCCGTTTGCGCATACGCTGTTCGCTTTCGGGCATGCGGACGTAGTGCTTATGAAAGACAGGCAGGCTTATTTGAAATACCTCCACAAATTGGTTATGAAGAGCATAAAATCGGGTAAGTGAATGAGGCTTACGGATGATGTAGAACTTTTGGATGGGCTGCCGATAGCGTATATAAGAAGTATAAACGCACTCGCAGTGGCGGATTTACATCTGGGATACGAAGGAGTGGCGTCAAAAGGCATCGCCTTGCTGCCCAAGGTAAACCTTTCGAATATAATGAAAAGCATCTCCACTGCAATAAAAAAGACCGGAGCGAATGCAGTCATAGTAGATGGCGACATAAAGAACGAATTCTCCAGAGTAGATCAAGAAGAGTTCAACGAACTTTACGATTTTATTATGTTTGGGAAATCAGAACGCGTCTCGCTCATACTAATAAAGGGCAACCACGATAATTTTGTCGAGAGGTATAAGGACTCGTTCAAGCTGAAGATATACAGACAGGAAGCGGATATCGGAGGATACTTGTTTTTTCATGGCGAATATCTTCCCGAAAATATAACAAAAAACACTACGATGCTCGTAATGGGGCATGAACATCCGTCTATAGGCGTATACAATTCGATAGGCTCCAAGGAGAGGCTAAGATGCTTCCTTTATGGGAAATATATGGGCGTGCCTCTGCTAATTCTCCCAGCCATGAATTATTTTGCAGGGGGCACAGAAATGAACAGCGAACCTAGAAGTTCCCTGCTCTCGCCGATATTCAAAAAAGCCGACCCGAACGGCATGAATGCGATAGTGGTAGGATATGGTTCTACAATGGATTTCGGAAAGGTTGGAAAACTGCGCGGTCTGCGGGCATAATGGCTGTATTATAATTGCGTAGCTGCAGGCAGCAGGCTTATCATCAACGCCAGCACAACGATTATGGACAGCGCTTTGACCGCACTAGAATTGCTTATGGAAAGCTTGAATATCCTCCATCCGTCGAACCCGGGTATCGGAAGCAGGTTCATTATGCCTATAAGGAAATTCAACATGAATGATATTGCAAACACCGAATATATGAAATACGCAAAACCCCAGAACATGTTTGATGGGATTATCTTGCCCGATTCATATAAAGATACCCCTATCACGCCAGCGCGCGAAGTAGAATTGACAGCCTTTGCAGTGAATGAATATTTCCCCGTGTTTGTCACTATGTTGACGCGTGAGCCTGCAAAATCTGATGACGCAGCAGATATAAGGGTAGTCGCATTTGTGACATTATGCCCGTTCCATGATATTATATGCATTCCAGGCTTAAGCACCCCGTAAGCAGGATATCCTACAGACGTATTTTTTATGAATATGCCGGTGTCGTAGGATATGCCATGCGTCGTATATCCGCTGTAGATTACAGGGATGGTAAGTACCATCAATATGAAGAATATTATCATCGCTATAAAGTTTGCAGATATTCCTGCCGAAGATATTTTATTCTGCTTCAGCTTGTTAAGTGAAACGATCTTCTTTTCGTCCGGCTCCACAAATGCGCCGAACGGAATGACGCCGAACATCAGTAAGCCTATCTGCTTGAGCTTGACCTTTGAGAGCGAAGACAATATCCCATGCGAAAATTCGTGTATTATTAGAAGCATTACTAGGGATACTATACCTGCGAATAATGGAAGCGTGACGCCCGGAAGCGCAAGGGTTGCGCCTGCAGACTGGCTTGCCAGCGTAGCTACGGTGGGATGGAGCATTAATATGTAGATTATGTATGACGCGTTATAGACAAGAGAAGATATCACGAATAGTGCAAAACCGCCTGCAAATGCAAGCAACCTTATGATCTCGGAATACAGCGGAACGTTGATTACGCTGCTTGCATATGCCGTGAATGAGGGCAGCGAATGCACCCCTTGTGGGATGAGGCTTTGCAGTTGCGGGCTTTTTATGAATGCCAATGAATAGCTTATGAACGGAAGCACAAATACCATTATCGCCATAAGCGAAGCTAAGCCTACCGCATAAAACTTTTTGCTTGCATGCCTGCCCAAAATGAAATAGGAAAGGACGCCGAAGCTAAGGATTATGCCCCACGTCGCCATCGCGTTCCAGAATTCGGAATGGCTGCTGGCCAGTTTGTGCACTGTTTTTATGCCTGCCTTGGTGCCCACAAGGTAAAACCCGAAGCTCCCAACCGTACTTTTAATGCGCTTGATCAGCATGCCGCTCATGATAAGGAGAAGCAGAGCGGCCACAAGCTTTATTGATGTGTTTAGGTACGGCGCTAGGTATAATCCATATATGGCACTTATAGTTACAACGAATATCAGCGCAAAACCGACATTTGGATAATTTTTTTTATTCATGCCTTTAGCACCTTCCGTTTAATTATACCGCCATATCAAGTCCGATGCGACAAACCGTCGCCGAATTGGCCATTATAGGTATTGCATGCAAATGGTATTTATAACTTGAATTACAAATGGTGTATGTGGTTTCATGGAGGATTGCGAACTTTGTGGGAGGCCGACCGAAATTGTATATACCGCATTGGTAGAAGACGTAGAGTTGAGGGTCTGCCCTAAATGCGCGAAGGGCAAGAAGATAATATCGTCCGGGGGTTATGGCAGGGTAAAGAAGGGCGGCATTGGAAGGATAAATGCTGAAAAGGGCGATGATCCTGCGTTGATTGAAAATTACGGGCATGTCATAAAGGAAGCCAGGGAGAAGCTGATGATACCCCTTAAAGTGCTCGCCGAGATGATAAACGAAAAAGAAACATTCCTTAACAGGGTGGAAGCGCAACGGACGACGCCCCCCGAAGCGCTCGTGAGGAAACTCGAAAAGGCGCTCAGCATAAAGCTGATAGAGCGGGAAAAGGTTAGTGAAAGCAAACCCGCAGGCATGAAAGGAGAAAAAGCCACACTCGGCGACTTTATAGATTCAAACTGATTTTATGTCTGTAGACCTTAGCAAATTGATAAGCAGACGAAAGATAGAGCTAGCCGAACTTAATGGCAAAACGATAGCCATAGACGCGTACAACGTGCTTTACCAATTTCTTTCGATAATAAGACAGCCAGACGGCTCGCTATTGATGGACTCTAAAGGCAGGATTACAAGCCATCTTTCAGGATTGTTTTACAGGACTATAGACATTGTGGGATATGGCATAAAGCCGATATATGTGTTCGACGGTTTGCCTTCGGTGCTCAAGCAGAAGACCATTGAAGCCAGGATGAGGAAGAGGAACGACGCTTACAAGGCGTGGGAGAGCGCAAAGCAGGCAGGCAACCTTGAAGATGCCAAGACGCATGCACAGGCAAGCAGCAGGGTTGATAGGAGCATAGTTGAATCATCAAAAAAGCTGTTGGACTACATGGGCATAGCATACATAAACGCGCCTAGCGAGGGCGAAGGGCAGGCGAGCTATATGTGCAAAAATGGGCAGGTATACGCGGTTGGCAGCCAGGACTACGACACGCTGCTTTTCGGGGCCAAAAACGTAGTCAGAAATTTGACGTTTTCTGGGAGAAGGAAGCTCCCTAAAAAAAACGTCTACGTCAATGTCGAACCTGAAATGGTCAACCTAGATGATACGCTCAACGCGCTTGGCATAAGCAATAGGCAGCTGATATGGATAGGCATAATGTTGGGAACGGACTTCAACGACGGCATCAAAGGAGTAGGTCCAAAGACTGCTTTGAAAATTGCCAGAGAGGCAAAATCCATAGATGATATAAAGACATACATAATGCAGAAGTACAAACAGGAGTTCGAATTGCCCGTAGAGGACGTAGAGAGCCTTTTTGTAAACCCGGAGGTAACTGATATAGACGATAGATTTATATCTGATGCGAGGAACATAACGCCCGATGTAGAGGGCATAGTCGGTTTCATGTGCGGCGAGCACGAATTCCTAGAAGACAGAATCAGGAAATTTGCGGCCGTGCTGTTAGACAAGTCCAGCAAGGCAAAACAGTCAACAATAGGATCATGGTTCTGAATCACAATATAGCGCATAAACGAACCTGTAGGCAAAGTGGGCTTTTGTTACACAAGCTTTTTATTTGTGCATGGGATAAAGAAATTGTCTGATTTTAGGGCGATACCATGGTGAAAAAAGAATATGATGATAAAAATTCTCAAGAGCCTAATGATTTCGATGCGTTGGGCACCATACTGAATAAGATGCTCAAAGATGTGACTAGCGATCTCATGAAAGGCGAGCAAAAGAACGGCAATCCGCCCATAGTGTTGAATTTCAACCTAGAGATAGGCAACCTTGGATACGGGAAACCGCAGAAGCGCCCGCAGGACCAGCAGATGCAACCGGGTGAGCCATTGCAACCGCATAGCGAACCTATATTTGAGGTGTCTAGTAGCAATGGCATAGTGACGATAATCGCCGAGATGCAGAATTTCCAAAAGGAGGAGATAAAGGTAAACAGCAGAAACAAGAGGATATTCATAAATGCAATAGGGAGGAACAGCACATACCACAGGGAGATAACCCTTGATTTTGACGTAAAACCAAAAGATATAAAAACAAATTATAACAATGGAATACTTGAGATCAAGGCACATAAGACCCAATAGGGAAAAGGATTATACAGGTGTTTATTTTGCAAAAAAAAGTCGCGAATTCAAAGAAGAAGGTTGGAAAAGAATATAGGAATGTTAAGAAGATAAAGCGCTTGAGGAAAGAGCATAGGAAGAAGCTCAACGCACAGAGGCGCAAGCTTTAATGTCATGCATTTAGTGCGCACCGAAGTTTGTACCGACCGCATTTACTACATTATATCGATGTACATCTTGTCGTTGAATTCGTATGCAACAGTATCGTCATCCACGTGTATGTTCTCGAGCATTTCGTCCCTGCTGCCGTATTCGACTACTCCGTCGTCTACGTTAAGCACATATATATGGCCGTTGAATTCGTAATATGTTATTACCTTTCGCGATTCGTTCTGAATCTTTATAAGCACCTTGGCGCTGGGATTCCCTAAGCTTATGATCAGACTGCATAACAGCACATTTTTGTCTATGATGTCTCCGGCCATGAACTGCAGGGTTTCTTCGGGCATGAGCCAAAACTGCAGTGGCATCGACACATATTCTATTTTATCCCTTACGAAATCAAGCGCAGCCATGCTGGCCTCGAAGAAATTGTTTTCATAGGTGTAAGCAGAAAACTTCGATTTCAGCGAATCCGCCCTCTTGATTATCTCCTTATTGGACGGCGTCACAAGCATGGGGAGTTCTGCCACGGATATGCTCTCTTTTTCCTCTATATAATTCACATACCGCATTATTATGGCCAGGTATATTCTATTCAGCCGTTCAAGATGCTCCGACTGGTCCTGCCCGCTCTGCGGAACGCTTTCTTCCATATATAAGGTATTGCTAGAAAAAGATAAAAACTATCGTTTATCAGATTAATTGATAGTGATGATGAACAAGCGCGTTGCAGAAATGTTCAATGGGATAGCGCTTATGTTGCAGGTAAAAAATGAAAATGGCTTCAAATTCGAGATAAGGGCGTACCAGAGGGCTGCCTTGACCGTAGATTCGCTGCAGCAGGACGTCGGGGAGATTTATGCCAAGCAGGGTTTGAAGGGGCTTATGGATCTTCCCGGAATAGGGGTAGGACTTGCAAAAAAGATAGAGGAATTCGCAAAGACCGGAAGCATGAAGAAGTATGATGAACTTAAAAAGGAATACCCGATAGATTTCAAGACCCTGACGGCAATAGAGGGGATAGGCCCAAAAACCGCGATCCGGCTTTATAGTGAACTGGGAGTCAAAAACCTTGACGATTTGAAAACCGCAGTCGAATCCGGAAGTATAAGAAAACTTTCTGGTTTCGGCGTCAAAAGCGAGCAGGACATGAAGGAAGGCATATCCTTAATGGAATCCAGCAAGGGTAGAATAACGCTCGGCGAGGCGCTTCCTGAAGCAGAGGGCATAATAAAAATGCTTCTCGATACCGGATTTGTGGAAAAAGCGATAATATCGGGATCGACCAGGAGAATGAGGGAAACAGTAGGCGATATAGATATATTGGCGATATCCAACAGGCCGGAAAAGGTAATGGGTGCATTCGCAAATTTCAATGGGGTATCTAGCATAATAGTGAAGGGACCTACCAAAACTACGGTGTGGCTGGATATAGGCATAGGCTGCGATCTTCGCGTCATAGAGCCCAAAAGTTTCGGCGCAGCGCTGCAATACTTTACTGGGAGCAAGAACCACAACATAAAAGTAAGGACCATAGCGATAAAGAAGGGGTTCAAACTGAACGAATACGGGTTGTTCGGCAAAAATGGCGTACTCGTATCTAGCCTTGACGAAGAAATTATATATAGGAGGTTAGGGATGCAATGGATGCCCCCCGAGATGCGCGAAGACCGCGGGGAGGTTGAACTTGCAAGGAAGAACATGATCCCCGAATTGGTTGATTACGGGGATATATTGGGTGATCTGCACACCCACACCAAAGAGACCGATGGGATGGATACGATAGATGAAATGGCGGGAGCTGCAATAAAGAAGGGCCTCGAGTATTTTGCAGCAACCAACCATACAAAGAGCCTCAAGATTGCAAAAGGCATGAGCGAAACACAGTTCGCAAAATTCTTTAAGAAGATAGACGCCCTGAACATTGAATTGGAAGGCATAATCAGAATACTCAAAGGCGCAGAAGTCGACATACTCAAGGACGGGAGCCTTGACCTTGACAGGAAAACTCTCAATAGCATGGATTGCGTAGTAGGGGCGGTCCATTCGAACACCAACATGAGTGAAAAAGAAATGACCGATAGGATATCTAAGGCCATGGATTCCGGGCTAATGGATATATTGGCGCACCCCACCGGGAGATTGATCAACGAGCGCGAGGGGTATAGGATAGATTTGGACAGGATTGCAGAATGTGCGGAAAGGAATAGAGTTGCACTGGAAATAAATTCTTACCCGAAACGGCTAGACCTTAACGATACCGATATCATGCGGGCGTCCAAATACAAAGTAATGTTTGCAATAAATACGGACGCACATAATACGGACCAGTTCTCTTTTATGAGATACGGCGTGGGAACCGCAAGAAGGGGATGGTTAGGGAAGGACAGGATACTTAACGCATTGCCGATGGATAAGTTGGAGAAGGCACTGGCGTAAAATTCAGATGAATTTCGCCAAGCTGAATTGGTTTGTCGTTATTTCCGAGCCTATGCCTCCGAAGACGTCGATTATCTCTTCCTTCAAGAGCATGATTCTCTGCTTTATATATACCTCAAGATCATACCTGTCGGCTAAGGTTATTGCCATCTCCAAGTATTTTTCTATGCCCCCTTTTGATATAGTAAGGAGCAGCTTGCCTCCGCATCTAGTGCATTTGCCTATGAGCGGGACGCGCCTGTACTTGGCATTACATGAACCGCACCTAAATGTTTGCCTGGAGAATGAATGCAGATTGCCCATTAAGTCCGGTATAAAATGGCTCAATATGAGGCGCCTCGCCGTATCACGCTTGTCGATGCTGTAAAGCTTGTCCATAAGCTCGAACTGCACCTTTATCTTGTCGTGCATCGTCTTGAGCTTCGTGTACGCGCTTTGTATGGGTGAATCCGTAACAGAGCTTGCGCCACTATGATGGGTGAAATGCATGTTGCTATATATTGCATCGCTGTTGAGCCTATTTGCGACAAGATTCACACCTACCTCCCCCGGCTGAAGGTATTCGTAGGTCTTATCATAGAAGGATTTGGTGAAGTTGGGTATGATTTCCATTGCGTGCACTTCATCGTCGACCTCTTCTGGTTTCACGTTGACGGTAAGTATAAGCGGGGCGTCCATTGTGCCGCCTATAGTGCTTGGAAGATATTGCCTCGAGAAATTTATGAGGCCGTCCAACAGCAGCATAGTAGTGTCCTCATCGCCGTCGCAGTTCCTTCTTCTTGCGGATATGACGTACGGATGCGCAAATCCCACGTTTGCATCAGTAAACCCTATTATCCTGCCGAGCACTCCCGCGGATGTATGCGGCGACAACGACATCACCAGGTGGCCGACGAGGTCATCCGGGGATGTTGCATTATAGAACGGCTCCATTCCATAATATTTTACAAGAAGATCGTCTACAAATTTTGCTACCCTGAGCATATACTCCGCACCGCGTGTATTAAGTATCACATCTTGATGCATCAGCTCTACAAGCTGATTTCCGTCATTGAGATCGTTGCCCTCATAATCCTTGGTGTAACCAAGCTCCCTGATCCTTTTTATGCTTGTCCTTATTTCGTTAGGATAGAAATGGGTCATAGGCGCATCGGTAGCATCGAATCTCGCAGTTCCATCTTTGAATATGTAGACTCCGTGGATGCTCCGGAGTATGCCTTTTTCTAAAGGCTCTGAAACCTTGTTGGCGCTGAAAAGTCCCTTTACGCCCTTGACAAGCTTTGGCATGGTCTGGACGCCAAGGTTTTTCATCGCTGCGTTGGACACCTCTACGATTGATACCCTTTTCATTTCGCTGGCATATGTCGGGCTTGCGCATTTCTCGCATATTTTGTTTTTCGCAAGATTGCCGCACGATTTGCATTTCCTTTCTATAAACGTCCTGCAATGATGTTCATCGCAATATACAGAGTTGCGGTATTCGCCGTTCTTTGCACACCTGTACCTTGCCATCTCGACTTCTATGCCGACAGACCCCAGGTTTTTTGATTCTTGCAGATATGCCTTTGATATGCTCCTTTCCTTTCCGCCGTATTCGCTTATGGGGAAAAGTACATTCGGTGCAGGGCGCATCAGCCTTTCTCTTGCTTTTTCCGGACGGCCCATCCTGCCCCCTATGCGTGTAGACCTTTTCATTACCTTAAAAGGCGCGATGGCATTAAGCTTCTCCAATATATTGGATGTTGCGTTTTCTTCCGCCGGTTGTTTGATTTCAACCACTACTAAACCGTCTTTCATGAAACCGAATGTTGCGATCATTGCTTGCGCGTCATCCCCTGAAACATCTATGTGGTCGTCATAGTCGTAATGCGGGGTGCATATTGCTTCGAGCGCGTCCCGCGTACCTTCTACATCATTGTATAGTTCGAGCTTGTCTACTGAAAATATGCTTTTACCCTCGAAAAGCTTTGCCGCTTCGGCTACCGACTTCATCAATGAAGCCATGCTTTCCTGGCTCGAATCATAATAATCGTATATGTACTTTGGATGCATGGGCACTGACAATTCGGTTGAGAATGCCAGGGCGTCCTTGAACGAAACGTCTTTTGGCATGTCTCCTTTGTATCCTTTTTCCTTGAGTTGCTCATACCAGTATTCTTCTACATAGCTCGTCGGCAACAATGGAGTATTTGTCTTTTTGAAATCGCCATACGTTATGAGCATGTCGCCGACAGAGAAGATCTTGCTGATTTCAGACATATGCTTTCTAGCGTCATGCGCCGTATTTATGCGGAATGCCTTTCCGGATTTTAGCTTTACGAATGGGCCTTCTATCGAGTCTACAGGCATGGCGACACAACCCTTTCCGGGCTTTTCCACTTTCAGCTGTGTGCCGGTAACTATGAATTCGTCTAGCAGTATCATAGTTGCAGGACTGATACCTTTCGCAGCTATGCCCGTAAGTCTTGACCGCCCGTATCTTAGCCTGAACGCGCCCCTGTATTCGGGATATGCAAATACTGGCCTGCCCGCCACCAGTTCGTGTAGAAAAACCGCTTCCTTTTTTTCCTGCTGCCCTTTCTGGGATGTGCCTTTGTCGACTTTTATTATATTGTTAAGCCATGACCAGTCCAGGCCTGCATTCTTTGTATATTTAAGCACGTTTTTAGCCTTCTGCGCTATGCCCTCACAGCTTACAAGACACACGCCGCTCCTTATCCGGTTTGATATAAGCTGTTCTTTTCCATCGGCATCGAGACGCATGATGTTTCTATGTATGCTGACCTCTAAATCTTCGGTTGGCAATCCGTCTATACATACGGGGCAATTCTCCAATATCACACGCATATCTTCTTCGCCGGGAAGGTATTGGAGCCTGGCAACCCTGGAGTTATATATCTGTATCTCTTCGAGATATCTTTCTATCTCCTTCTGCTGGGCCTTGTAATTGCTTATTCCCATTTGTTTCCTCGCATAATCGGCTAGCGCTACCGACAGAGCGGCGCTAGTGCCCCCAGCGCCGCGTATAGGCCCTGCGTACAGAACGGATATGTAATCTGTTCCGTCCGGATTCTTGTGAAGTTCTATCCCCTGAAGGCCTTCCGTAGGGGCTACCAGGATGCCCTCGGTCAATATAGCAAGCCCTATCCTTACAGCCAAAGTGAGCCTGCTTTTTTTGTCGTTAGCGTTTGCGAAGTTTTCTGCTGTTGTTATTTCCTTGACGACCTTGAATGCGAGTTCTTGCCTTGAATCCACATTATGCTTTCTTATGATATCGGCCAGTCCGTCTATGCCTATTATACCTTCCACTCTTGAAGCAAGGTCGGGGGCAGGTTTTATCTCTACGTATTCCTCGGGATCGCGGCCCTTTGACCTGGCATCCATTGCTATACTGTAAGATTTTTTGAAATCCTTATCGAGCAGGCTGAAATATTCTTTTATATCCATGAATATCATCCGCTAAAATCTATGGACATGAACTTTGAGGTTTTGGTTTCAAGCACTGGCATGATGCATGGAGTAGGGATATGCCCCTGCCTTACCTGAAAGTCGGTCCTTGCTTGCCATGTACCGCTGTTGACTATGCTTACGCCATGGTAATTGGTTATCCCGTTCTTGTGTATGTGGCCCATATGCAATATATCGGGGGCCTTCTCGATTATCATGCTATCGTTCTTGCTCGGCACTATTATGTTGCCGCCGTATATTGGGGACAAATGCCTCCTTTTGAGCAACTCGACCATCGCCTTTTCGGGTTTCGCGTAGCTATTGTTCGGTATTGATGCTATTATTGAATCTAACGAGGTTCCATGGTATGCCGTAACGTTCAGTCCATGTAGGGAAAAAAAGCTCGGATTGGAAAGAAAATGTATATTGTCTGCCTTAAAATCCTTGATAAGGCCGCCGGGCAGTTCTGGTTGTGGTTCTGCCCTCTGGACCGAATCGTGATTTCCGGGGAGCACGAAAACATGTATATAATCGGGTATGCTCTCCAAGAAATTGAAGAGCAGCTTGTACTGCGTATACATATCGGATATTGCTAGATCCTTGTCTTGGTTTGGATACACGCCTATTCCGTCAGCGGCATCGCCTGCGAGCACAATGTATTTTATCTTTCCTGCAAGATTCTTTTGCGCGGTCTCCACATTGCCGTTGAGCCAGTTTATCATCCTTGAAAAATTCTTGTCCATGAATAACCTGCTGCCAACATGCACATCGGATATGAATGCTATTGCTATGTCCTCTTCGGTTTTTTTCTGCGTTTTCACGGGCACATCCGGCCATATTATCTGGTCAGCAATGACAAAGGGACCCGATATCTTTCCGTGTATTGCAAGCACTTCGTCGTTTATTATAGATCCTGCATTCTCAAACAGTTCTTTCGATTTTTGGGATGTACCTTTCATGAACATGATTTTCGCGGTGTCGGTATCGTCTTCTAGTTCGAGCAATATGTTGCCGTTTTTTGTCGTTATTTTTCTGGATACTATGCCTATCAAGTTTACTTCCCTCCCGCTTGTAAAGTTCTTAAGCGTTCCGATATTTGATAGCGCTCCGCCGGTCATGCTCATATGCGTATCGAGAATGGTGCGCATCTTTGAAAGCCTGCTCCTGAAATATGTAACGAAATCACCTATGCCTCCGCTTCCCCCGGTGGTTTCTATCGGGCGCTTCTCCATATGGTAATCTGCTTCTATTTCTGCTGCAAATGGCTTGAACCCGGAGGACCTGCTTATCTCTATAGGTATTGGCGCTTTCTCGAGTTCTAGATTAGTAATGGCTAACGAAAGCATATCGTTGTCGACTACGACTATGCCTTTTGATCCGTTCGGATTCATCTCTACCAGTTTGGCTATCAGTGCGTCTATGTCTGCGTTCGATATCATGCTTATATCAATATCTGCAGAGAGCAACAGCTTAGAGGCGGCGAACTTCGACGCCATCGACCTTACAATCGCATTTTCTACGGCCATTTTACCTTTTTATTATTCTTTTACCGATTCAAGCATGCTCAAGATGCCCCATATTATCGTCCTTGCTTGCGGGGGTAGATTTATGTCGTTGCTCACAGAATCGAGATTGTATATCGCAGATGATATCCTTAATGTATAATCCCCATCTTCGTTTAGCTTTTCCTTTGCGGCCCCGACAACGCTTCTTACGTTTTTAGGGACAGATGTATCGTTCAGTATTGCATCCATTTGCATGTTTATCTGCTTTATAGATTCCTCCAATTTGTCGTCTTTCATTAAAACACCTTACAGATTATAATAAGCAGTAAATATGGTTAACAAAACTATTTATAAGCAGTAGAGCTTCTTTTTTAAGATATTTATTGGTATATGGGGCATGGGAAATTTTCGGCGTTTATTGATTGGACGATGTCACGATATCATTCAGACCTATTTGATGAAACTTTTTCCAAAAGTTTCTTTTTCGAACTGACGTTATGTCGTAAGAATAATACGCCTTGGCCGGGATTCGAACCCGAGTCGCAACCGTGACAGGGTCGTATGCTAACCACTACACCACCAAGGCAAATAAGGCATAATACTTACTGCTTCAGGTTTTATATATTTTTGCAAATTGCCTGACTTTCTTTCCCGTTGGGGCGAGTCGAACGCCCAACCTGCCGGTTTCCCCCAAAATCACCAGATATGAGGCAATCAGACTACAGCCGGCCGCTCTGCCATTGAGCTACAACGGGTATGATAAGTTTACTTAAAGTGTTAGTGAAAGAACAAATATATAGTTATCCTTGGTTACCCCATTAGATTAACCAGCATTTAAATACCTAAAAGGCTAAACTTTATAATAGTTATTTGTCAAATTCGCAAAGGATAAGATTGTATGCAATTTTCAGGAAAGGGTGCGGGTAAAAATCCTAAGAATGAAAGGACACGTGGCATAATAAAGAAAAGGCACATGTTGCCCATATCCGTATACATAATCAACGATAGGATATTGAGACTCAGATCAACGCCCAGCTTTATCGATGCGCTGCTTGCCGCTTTCGCGTTCATCATTTTGGCTTTGGCATTCCCGTTTTACCCCCCGCTGCTATTAATACCGCTGATAGCAACAGTTTTCTTTGCTGGCATAAAACATCCGTTCTTGGGCATGCTTGTCCTCATGCTCTTGGCGTTCCCGATATTTGTTTATCAGATGCCGCCCATGGCGCTGATATTCCTGTTTATACTCAGTTTTTCGCTGATATATGGGTACATGCATTACAGAACGATAATGTTTGCTTACATAATGCTGGCGCTGGGATTCACACCGTTGGGATACATATTTGAAGTGCCTTTCATGATATTAGCGCCGTTAACAATAGGGTTCAAACGCGCGGCTTTAGTTTACCTGGTTGTTATCTTAGGAATAGCTGCGTTTTCCGGCGCCATAGGCTTGCAGAATTATGGGTATATAGCTTATATCGCCTCTTCAGCCCATGCACCCTTTGCGAACAATTATATAATACATTATATCGAACCAAACAGGCAGGTTTTGACGATAAGCAACTTTAGGTCGGGCGTTTCAACGGCATACCAGAGATTCGTAAATGGTACGGTGCTCAACAGCATACCCAATGTGCTTGGAATACTTTTCCAAAGCATGATCGAACAGCCGTTATACCTGATACAAATCATAGTAGCCATCGGCGCAGGATTCCTGATAGAATTTTTTGCGGTAGGAAACAGATCAAGATATAGGGGCACCATGGCAGGAATGTTCGGCATCGCTTTCCCGATATCCTACATTGCCTTATCTTACATATCCAAAGCAAACGTCAACCCCATGCTGCCGTTCGTAAGCTTC
>DAHWIS010000039.1 GCA_027344745.1 Microcaldota archaeon
GGAAAAAAAAGGATAGACCGCCCGAGACTCCCTACTCAAAATTGAGCTTTATCATAACCGATGATTATCCTGATAAGGTTTTGGAAAAATTGGGTGATAAGAAGATAGTTGGCACCAGAGGAAAGGAAATGATTTATTCTCTTTATGCTCTCGAATTCGATGCAAAAGCACATGCATCAGCAGAGAGAGCGAAAGGCGCATTCATTGAGAGCAGATCCGGGATAGGCTACCCCGCGGAGATTGGAACTAAGAACGCCATACGTGATGCAATTGCAGAATTAGTGCATTTTATTGACGACGATGCCAAAGATATCATAAGTTACATTGTCGGACATGACACTCTTGGATATGGGCCGATAAGCATACTTTTAGAAGAGTCTAAGGACATAGAAGAAATTGTGATAAATTCGCCTGAATCGAATATCGGCATTTATCATTCGCGGTATGGGTACTGTAAAACCAATATGAAGTTTGCAGGCGAGGACCAATTCAGGTTTACAATAAACAAGCTCATAAGCGAAACGGAGAAGGAACTCGGAATGAATTCTCCAGTAATAGACGCGCAGTTGGACAATGGATCGCGTTTACACGCGCAACTAAAACCTTATGCAGTGAATGGTGCGATGGCTTCGATAAGGCTCAGCGGCAGCAAATCGATGGATGTGAAACGCTTGATAAAAAATAAAACGGCGACTCCTGAGGTCCTTGCCTATCTGTGGATGGCGACCGAATCCAAATTCAATATAGTATTTTCCGGAGCGCCGTCTTCGGGAAAGACTACGTTCATGCTTGCAGCCAACTCATTCCTATCGAGGTACGAAAGGATAATAACGATAGAAGAAGATGTGAACGAGCTGAAATTCTACAGCAACTTCATGAATGTAGTATCGCTGCAAGGATTACAACGCGACGTACAGATCAAAGACCAGGTAATCAATGCCCTGCATATACGACCCGATAGGCTTATAGTGGGTGAAGTTAGGGGCGGGGAGGCGCGAGAGATCTTTTTTGGTGCAAACATAGGGGTACCCTTTATGACAACATTACATAGCGCAATAGACGCGAATGCGTTGATAGGCAGGTTGCAATCAAAACCCATGCTTGTAGATCCGGCGTTGGTATCCATGTTAGACGTAGCCTTTTTCATGAAACAGGATGGAATTGCGACGAGATATGTAGACAAGATAATAGAATATAAGTGGAGGTCGCGCGATGAGCTGGGACTGAAAAATGAATTGCGCGAGTATTCCGCCACCGCCATAGACCCTATGGGCTTCTACAATCCAGAGGATATAATGCATTCTAAGGTAATGGAAAAATTTGCCAGTCTGCATATGCTCAAAAACAGAGACATGGTAAAAGAGTTCAAGAAAAGGGCGGCTTTTCTAAAAAAGTTAGGTGATACGGATGAAAACGTTTCTGCGCTTGAGTATATACAGGGTTACAGTGATTTATGATGGATGTAGGCAGGTACAAAAACGTTTCTATTTTCGTCTTTGGCGCCATTGCGGACGTCGTGTTCTATGTATATTCGCCTATTTATTATTTTGTAGTATTTGTTTCGATAGCGACGCTGCTTGAGATAGCCTCATACTATTTTATAAACGGGGCAGAAAATAAAAACAAGCTTATTGAAGACTCCAAGTGGCTCGATTCCGAACTTTATTTGTTATACTTGAATAGCGCAATTAATAAACTGTCGATTTTTGGAAGCCTGAAAAAACAGGCTTATGCTAATGGCACATCAAGAGCAAACAATATCGTTGGATTAATATATAAAAAAATGCTTTACGGGTGTGAATTTTCTGATGCCCTTCTTTCGGTATCCGAGGATCATACAACCAACAGGTACATGCGTGAAATTCTATTGCACATACGCGGAAATTATCTAAGAAGCCACAGTTTTGCAAATGCCATGAAAGAGGAGTATGATAGATTGACGGAATTATCCCTTTTTAGGACAGGAAACAATTCGTTCGGAATGCAGAAATATGCTACAGCCTCCATGGTTGCCAGCACAATAGTGCCGTCATTGCTGACATTTGTGATCATAGGCTACTCAATAGTCGCTTATTCATATATCGAGATAGGGTTGTTTGCCCTGATTTTGTTGGTGATTATACCTCTGGTAATGCGGATCCTTGTTTTGAAGATGCGTGATTTTAATGAGATTTAAAGAAGACAGTTATTATTATGCATTCGCGGCTTCAGGTTTTGCGATAAGCATATTGCTGGGTTTTTTAAAAAGTTGGCCGTATTCCCTGTTAATCTTCGGGGTATCATCCATCCTGATGATTAAAAGGAATGGGTTGGGCAATGCCGGCGGAAGAAGGATAGCTGTTGAAACATCAATGTTCATGAAAAATTTGATTTCGAATTATCTGCCTAAAAAAAGCATAATAGGGATTATGCAACAGTCGTTGGATAAAGAATGGCAAATAGGCAGAGTTTTCCAAAGCGCTATAAATAGCTACGCGCTTTCAGGAAATGCGCGGCGGTCATTTGAATGTATGAAACTTTTTGATTCATACGAACT
>DAHWIS010000046.1 GCA_027344745.1 Microcaldota archaeon
GGAAGCAAAGGAAAAAGGAATGGCCTCCATAGATGAAGTATATAGCATACTCAGTGAAAGGAGGAAAAATTCCAAACCGCTTACATATGAACAGCAGATAACCATCGAATACGCAGAAAAATTCAAGATGGGCAGCAAGGAATATGAGAAGTTGGAAAAGAAGCTCAAAGGCTTGAATATGCTGAACGATTACAGCATAGTAAAGATACTCGAAATAATGCCGAAGAATCTGATGATGCTTAGGCAGATAGTGGCAAGAGAGAAAGAGACTTTTACGGATGAACAGCTTTCACAGGTGCTCAACGCAATAAACAACAAAGGTTAACTTAATATGCATTTCGAAGGTAAGGAGATATGGAAACGGAAAGACGAGAGGAGTATGCAGTTGTTCTTGATTTCATGCATACTGGGAAGTCTTTTTCCAATAGGGCAGAACCTCTAGCACAGATCATAGGGGAAGAATGGTTCACACTGCTTGAAGCTACGCCAAAGGAAGGCGTGACGCTCTTCACAGGCGAAAGGGTGTATATAGGCAAGGATGAGCGCGACAAGATATCGGTAATAAAGTTCAGGATAGGCTACAACGAACTTACCCAGACGGCCAAAGAGAACCTTGCCAACGCGATAAGGCTCATAATCAAGGCCAACGAGAAAAGGTTTGTGGACGTTTTCAATAAGGCGGGGCCCATAAACATAAGGGAGCATTCGCTTGAGCTGCTCCCAGGGATAGGCAAAAAACACCTAACCGCCATACTTGGGGCGAGAAACGAGAAAAAGTTTGAAAGCTTTGACGATATGACCTCTAGGGTGCAGCTACTGCAGGATCCGATAAAGCTTATAAGCGATAGGGTAGTGAAGGAACTTGAAGGAGGGGAGAGGTTTTATGTGTTCACAAAACCCTACTCAAAAAGGCCTAGAAATTAACCCATAGGAAAAAGCGCCCATACATTACATCTTCCGATTTACGTTATTTCGCTTTCTCCAGATGCACCACAGGAACCGTGAGCTTCCGTATCGCGCCCATTATCGTGATTTCCACGGTGTATGCCTTGCCTCGCTTTGCTATTACAGTGCCTACCCTGCCCCTATATCTGGGATGTGGACTATTTGCGACGTTGCCCTTTGGCACTATGGCCACCTTTTCGCCAACATCAAATTCCTTTATGAATGTACTTATACGCTGGTTCGACGGTTTATGATGCCTAGCCAGATTCCTTGTTCTTCCTGAAAACAGTCCGCTTGATCTTTTTGTCATTTTATTACCTTTTGCAAATACGACTAAAATTTTGCATACTTATTTAATACGCAATATATTTATTATTTAATGCCCCATATGCATCAGGTGTATAAATGCCAAAAGCCCTAAACCCTAGTGAACATAAGAAAAATGTCATATTAAAACCGACCTACAGGGTCGAGAATATCGTCGCAAGTGCCGATTTGGCGACCGAATTGGACCTTTATGGATTAGCAAAACTCTCATACGATGTCGATTATGAACCCGAGCAGTTCCCCGGAGCCATATTCAAGGTGCACGACCCCAAGTCGGCATTGCTGCTTTTCAAAAACGGCAAGATTATATGCACCGGAGCCAGAACGGCTGCTGACGTCAAAAAGGCAATAGAACAGGCGATCGAGCTCATAAAAAAATATAAGAGCCAAAACAGGGGCAAATGAGGCAAACGCAGCTTACTTTTTCCCAATATACGCGTATATGGAATTTAAAGGAATCTTTTTATATGTATGCACGTAATTCATTAGCGCCGTGTAGGGCGGTTTATGCTTATTCTGTAACAACCCTATTCTCATCCACCCGAGGCGTATGCAGTTGCATACGCCCGATATATCGTATCTAAGCGTAAGCTCGGCCTTGCAATTTCGCTTACATGACATTGCGCATCCTAAAAACCTATTGCCTCAAGGATATGGATTTAGGGGCTTTTGGATTTTTAATTGCTCGGGTTGGTGCAGGCGGTTGAAATTTATCCTTTTTACCTGAGACCTTGCTAAAAAGAAGAGTACTATTATCACGGGCACTATAAGCATCATAACATTTCTGAATCCTATAGCTTGTATGAGCCCGCCAGCCAAAGTCGGCACGCCTATGTTTATTAACATTATAACAGCAAAAAAATAACTGTTTGCCTTGTTTCTTTTGTTTATATCGAATGACCTTCCTATGGATGAAATTGAAAGGGGATAGGTCAATCCATGCGGCACCCCCAAAAATATTATCCCTACGGCATATACTATGGCATTCCGGCTTATGAATATTATCGAAAGGCCCAATATAGTCATTAGCATTGAAAATTTTATATATCTCCATAACCTTGATGGCACGATGTATGACAGCAATGCTCGCGATATAAACGATACGGCAAACAACAGCGAGAATAGCAGCATTATCGTATCGTATGGGAGTTTTAGCACTTGTTCTGCAAATATGCCGCTGAAAAATACGATCATCGCGAATGGCGCGTTGTAGGTCAATATCGAATATACTGCGACTTTGAACCCCGGATTTGATAATACCTCTATGTCTTTTGATTTTCCCGCTTCGGATTCGGGAAACTTCATAAAGAAGGACAGTATAAGCGCTATTAAGCTTATCGGAACGAATACCAGAAAGGCGTACTTTAATGAAAAATGTTCAAGCGCCAGTGCCTCTATGGCCGGACCGACTATCAGACTTGCACTTAAGGCCAGCGCGTAAATCCCCAACATCCTTTCCCTTGTTTTTCTATCCTCATAATTCCCAGCAGATGTCAGCACATTCGGCATTATGATGCCCGATGCAAAGCTTACAAAAGGCACATAGAACCATATAGAGACGGGATTGGAGAATACCACCAACAAAAATGATACTGGCATCAATAAGTTTGCAAATATGAATAGGCGCCTCCTTGCGTTTGAATTAATTTTACTGTTAATTAACAGGGCAGTTAGGAATGTTATAAGAGAGGAGAATCCGGCTAAAATTCCTATGTCCATCTGGCTGAAGTTAAAATAGTCCTTGACAAAAAGGGGCAGGGTGGTCATAAACGCATTATTGGAAGCCCTAACCGCAAAAGTAAACGAGATAAGTATTATTACGGAGTATAACAGATATACACTCTTTATCTTTGACATTGCTTTTGCCTATTTGCATTTTATTATCTAAACCGTACATTACTAAAAGCCGCGACATCCCGCGCAATTGATATTGCGGCTTTTTCCAACTTTATGTCCTTTATGCATATGCCATTCGCACGCTCTTCAACTTACGATTTTGCCGGATGCTTCGCTTCCTTGAAAGAAAATACCAGATATGCGGTATGCCATACGCCTTTTGTAGAGGGGCGCATGCCTTCTTCCCTTACCAGCATGTCCCTGACTATTGCCTCTATGGTAATTGTGTCCCCGAATCCGTACCTTTCCAGCGCCTTGATGAATTTCTTAACCTGTTCCATGTGAGGCAGGTAGCCGAATATGCATCCTCCCTCCTTTAGCGCCTTGTTCGCGTATTTTATTATCTTGTCCGAATTTGGCATGTCAAGGCTTATGAGGTCTACATCCTTCTCGCCGATGCCTTTTGATATGTCTGCGTTTTTTATTTTTAGATTCGTTACGCCCAGCTTATCTGCGTTTTTTTGCGCTATTTTTATGAACTCCTCCCTAGTCTCATAACTCGTTACGCTTTTTGATACCCTTGAAAGAGCTATGGCAAGCCATCCGCTTCCAGTTCCAGCGTCTACGCATATGCTTTCTTTGCCGATCCCAGAATACGATATTACAAGTCCTATGTCCTTTGGCAGCATCACCTGTGGACCGCGCTTGAGCGTTTTATATCCTGGTGGCAGATACATGTAGTTCATTCGCTCACCTTTGGTTTCCTTATGTTTCTGCTTTTTGAAGGCGCTTTTTTTGGCTTTGGTTTTGATCTCTGTTTTGCTTTAGTCTTTACGTTCGCATTATCGGCTTTGCTGGCTTTCGTCGATTTAGATGCGCCGGCAATTTCCGTTGCTGTGGCCTTTGCAGATTCTTCCTTTGCTGCTTTTGCAATATTGCGTTGCTCTATCGCCTTTTTCATTTCGTCTTTGGTAATGCAATTCGGATCAAGGTCCATCTCAAAAGGCCTCCTTGCCCTTCTTATCACTTTGATTATTGGCGTTTTGCAGTATTCGCACACCCTCCCGGACGGTTCTATCTTCGCATTCTGAGGCAATGGATAGGTGTTAGTGCATTTTGGGTAGTTCGAACATGCAACGAACTGTTTTCCGAATCTGGATTTTCTTATTATCAGGTTGCCGCTGTCCTTAGGACAGATTCCCAGTATTGTAGTCTGCGTGAAGCTTACCTTCATCTCCTTGCCTATCTCGTCTTTGTTCTTGTCAAATATGCCAAGCGCTTCGACGAGCATGGCTTTTCCCTCTGATATTACTTCCTCTTCCGTCTTTTTTCCTTTGCTTATGAGCTCCATGTCGTCTTCAAGCTTCCTTGTTGTAGTCTCGTCTATTATCATGCTGCAGTTATGCAGCAGTGCATTGTATACAGAAAGTCCAAAGCTTGTTACCTTTATGCTCGTCCCCTCTATGTAATTCCTTTTGAAGAGCGTATCTATGATGCTGGCCCTAGTGGCTTTAGTCCCGAGTCCGCGTTTTTCCAACTCGGATATCACGCCTGCCTTTGCATACCTTCGTGGAGGCTGCGTTTCCAACGGCTTGAGGTTTATGATTTCGGTTTTTAACAGTTCGCCTTCTATGAATTCGGGCAGCGCCTTGTCTTCCAGCCTGGCATATTTATAATAATCAAGCCATCCGCTTTCCATTATATGCATGCCAGATGCGGAATATTTCTCTGCACCTGCAGACGCGGTCACCTTCATCCTTGACACTTTTGCATCTGGGGCGAAGCATGCGAGGAACCTTCTGGTTATCAAATCGTATAACTTTGCCTCCTGCGGCGAGAGCGCCTTGGGCATTTCACCCGTTGGAAATACGGACGGATGCGCCTCGTCTACCTTTTTGCCCTCAACAGGCTTGAACCTGTGCTCCTTGAGCAACATCGATGCTATGCCGGTGTATTCCGCATTCTTTGATATGTCTTCTATTATCTTCGGAAGGCCCAAAGACTGCGGTAGCTTCTGCGATGATGTTCTAGGATAGGAGATATATGATCTTTCATAAAGCGATTGTGCAAGCGAAAGTGTGAGCGATGGATCCATATGAAGTGCACGGCTGGCTTCCAGTTGAAGAGATGTCAGGTCGAAAGGGGGAAACGGGCGTTTATATTCCTCGTTTACCTCTATGCTCTCCACATGCACTTTATCCTTGTTTCTGCTTGTCTCGGCGTATGCGTTGGCAGCCAGTTCTTTTTCGAACATATCGCCCCTCAAATTTACAAATTCAACGTCCTTTAGCATTGCGGTAATCCTCCAGAAAGGTCTTGGCTTGAATTCGCTTATCTCGATTTCGCGCTTTGAAAGCATGGCCAATGTCGGACCCTGCACCCTTCCGATGCTTAATGGGGCCCTTGCGATAGAATATCCTATGGCCGAGGTCAACGCCCTGCTGAAATTTATGCCCCACAGCCAATCTAGCTTATGCCTTGTCTCCCCGGCATAAAAATTATTAATGTCTAACGGCATTAGAGAGGCATATGATTCTTGTAGGTCTTTTGTAGTAGTAGTCGAATATTTCATCCTCAGCGAGGTTTTGGCCAGATCCTTCACGCTTTTTTTTGTCAGCTCTTTTATGATGTTCGTGCCTATTACTGTGCCTTCGATATCGAAATCGCAGGCGTTTATAAAAGAATCGCAGTCTTTTGATACGGCTATAAGCACATCTAGATACTCTTTGGTATAAAGCGAATTTTTGCCGACCGCATAAGAAGGTGCCCAGTCTATCTCGAAAACTGGATATCTGTACTCCTTGCCCGTTTGTTTCAACGTAAAGAGATGTCCTACAGCGGCTGCAACATACATCTTTTTGCCGCCCTTTTCGAAGGTATAATAGCTGGCCCTGCCCTTTGATATCTTTTTCTGCTTTCCGTCGCTAAGTGAAATGGCTATACGCAACGCTACGCTTGGCTTTTCTGCAACTATGAGAGTGCCCATCGCATTACCTTTTTATTTTCCTTTGCACTTTATTACGCCCCGCGCCCGCATGCTTCCTTGTCGCCTTGCGTCTTGCGGTATCTCTAGGGGGCACGCGATGCGCTCGCATATCTTCCGCATTTGAGTCTATGCGTGATATGGCCCATGCGTTTATTATCCCGACCACTATAGTTATGAAGACGAATGCGTAGAATAGACCTTTAGCCCCATAATATATAAATATGGC
>DAHWIS010000067.1 GCA_027344745.1 Microcaldota archaeon
GATTCGTGTCTTTTATAATTGGAGGTGCAATGTTGTTTACGGTCGTGAATATCGCATAGTAGTTTCCCGCTTCCCTCTTTATGGTGAGCGTCTTTGTCTTTCCCGCGATGTTCCTGTGCATCTCTATCCTCATTGTGCCTATCCTTGATACTCTCAGCCTGTCCTTCCTTATTGAGAAAGAGCCGTTGTCCTGTGGGTAGATTATACTGTAATATCTGTCCCTTGATTTGAAGCGCGGGAATCCGACTTTTACGTTCTTTCCCGATTTCTTTTCTTTTACCCTTCTGAAGAAGTTCCGGTATGCTTTCAGCACGCGGTATTTTATTTCGCATCTTACTTGCGAGTATATTTGCAGGTATTTTTTGTCCTTTTCTATCTCTTTTGCAAACTTGTTGAGAGTTGTCATAGAGAACTTCTTGTTTCCGTCTTTATGCGACTTATTGACTTTTCAAGGAGGAGGTTGTAAAAATCTTTTGAAAGCATAAGTTGCAGATTTATTTCTGATTGGTGTTTTGCATCTGGATATATCCTGAACTTGTAGGCCCTTTTCAGCTCCATTACATCCCTTTTTGCTCTTCTATGTGTCTCTAAATTTTTATACCTTCTTGTTCTGCGGTTCGCTTTCATCCCACCCATGAATGGCGGAGGATTTCCCGCTCACGTTATTAAGTTTCTGCAGCTCGCTTTTCATCCTAAGGACATCCATAATCTCGTTTGTACTGAGCAGAGGCTTCCTCAGCCTGTCTGTGTCGTCAATCGATATCCTCGGGCATGCGGTGTTGACAAAAACATCAAATTCCATCATGTTGTTTATCGATTCAAAATCAAATGTATTGGCTATGAGTATCTCGGCGTTGAATCCCTGCGCTTCTATTTTGCTTTTGAGGAGCTTTGCCAGCTGCATGTTGTGCTGTCCGTTCTTTGTGCTTAGCAATATGCCGAAGTTCTTTGCATCTAACGAAGCGAGTATCTTCCCGTTGCGCCTCTTCCTGTATGTTTCGCGCATCCTATCAATGAATTCAATCTTGTTGTCAAATGGTTCTATGGCAAGAAACGGTTTCGTAGTGGAAAGCAATGCGCCCAATGGGTGGAATAAGCCCCCGCCGAAATATATGTGTACGTCGACATCCTTGTCTATCGATGCCGCGCTTCCGATGTCGCACCCCAGTATCTGCCCTTTAGCCTTGGCGAATCCATATGGTTTGCCTATGAAAACATCCTTCCCGTTTTTCTCGTAAAATTCCTTGATGCCATCCAATTGGTGCACATGCTGTATCGTAGTCACCAATCCTATCCTTTTATAATTAGATATGTGCTGCAGGGACGGCTCAAGCAACGTAAGCGGCGCATCAATCCTGTATTCTATATATTCGACGTCGAAGTCCACGTGGTGGAATTCCGCATGCCCGAAATGTATGAGTTTGTCTGCTCCCAAGTTTTTAGCCTCGTCTATCGCAAGATCGCATGCCCCAAACGTTGGCGATGCCGAAATGAAGACCTCGTCGCCCTTCTTTTCGAGCGCCTTCGCATGCTCCAGTGCTTTTTGTTTGAGTCCCTCCGGGAATTGCAGTAATATCCTCACTATGCTCACGACATTAAAAGATATACGTTATAATATTTAGAATTTAGCCAATGCAGAAAGAAGGGAAAAGGAGAAATGCATTGGATTATGCACTGCTTGTCTTGTAGTGGCCGGAAAGCTTTGAAGCTGCCCTCCTGAACGCCTCTTTTGCGTGCGGCATGTTCTGTTTCGTAGTGGCTATCATAAATACGGGCTGTCCTTTCCTCAAGCGCGCAGCAATTCCCGTGGGTTTGCCGAAGGCGTTGTTCATACCTTGCGATATCCTGTCTGCGCCAGCGCCCGATGCCATCTTATGCTCCCTTATGACTATATGCGGGTAAACCAGCACCTTGAGCAGGAAATTTCCGGGGACGTTGTTCTCAAGGTACCTGTTGGCTATCTGCCTAGCCGCTTCAAGCGAATTAGACCTAAGCTGTATTGGCTCCTGAACATTGAGTTTAAGCTGAAGGTCGTAGTTCTTGTTTTCAGTACCCATCTTGAATACGAGAAGGCTTGTGTGGGGCAGGGCTCTTATGTAATTCTTTCGCGGTTTCTTCTGGGAGTACCTAGCCCAAGCCTGTGAATTTATATTCCTAAAAGTCCTTGCTGGCCTTATTCTTGCCATAATAATCACTAAGTATACAATTTACGCTCCAAAGTAGTAATTAATTTATATGCGAAAACTATAAAAAGAGTTGCATATTTATCGGAGAAGTCATACACCATACGGCTTGCATACCCGGCGCAGGTTGACTACATTCACTAAGCCTATTTATATTTTGTCTTGCAAGTTATTTTGTGGTATTATGGATATGGTTGATAACGCTTTGACAAATGATGATTTTGAGAACGATGTCTTCAGGGCTAAAATAGCAGTATGTGGTTTGGGCGGGGGCGGAAGCAACACCGTCCAAAGGCTGAGCAAATCGGGAATAAAAGGTGCGTCGCTTATTGCGGTCAATACAGATTCAAAGCACATAAACAGCCTTGATTCATCGATAAGGAAGATACTCATAGGCGGGCCTCTGACAAGGGGCCTTGGCGCAGGGGGGTTCCCGGAGATGGGCGCTAAAGCTGCAGAGTACTCCAGGGGCGATCTCGAAAGCGCACTGCAGGACTATAATCTTGTATTCATAACCGCTGGCATGGGCGGCGGAACTGGAACCGGCTCTGCGCCGATAGCTGCAGAAATCTCAAAGAGGAACGGTGCGATAGTGATAGGCATAGTTACATTCCCGTTCAGGCTTGAAAGGGTGCGCTTAGAGACCGCAAAAAGGGGCGTAGAAGAGCTGAGAAAGAACACCGATACGCTTGTAATAATAGACAACCAAAGACTCGTCGAGCTGTATCCAAACCTTGCGATAGAACAGGCATTCAAGGTGGCCGACGAGGTCACGTCAAGGGCAGTCCGCGGCATCACCGAGACGGTCAATGTGCCAAGCTTCATAAATCTGGATTTTGCCGA
>DAHWIS010000023.1 GCA_027344745.1 Microcaldota archaeon
AAAGCAAGGCAAGAACACGAAAAAACGGCTCAGGAAGAAGCAGATAA
This sequence comes from Microcaldota archaeon, assembly GCA_027344745.1. Taxonomy (GTDB): domain Archaea; phylum Micrarchaeota; class Micrarchaeia; order Micrarchaeales; family Micrarchaeaceae; genus JAMCYW01. The sequence continues at coordinate 48 of DAHWIS010000023.1, forward strand.
AAAGAGGAGAAAAGCGGAGGACGAAGCAGAGCAGAATAGAAAAGATCAGGAGGAAAAAGAAAAGAAGCAACAGGAAAAAGAAAAGAAGCAGCAGCAAAAGAAATCAAGCAAACCTTGATATCCTCCCACTCAAACTCTATTCCTCTAAAGGGGTGCCACAATATCAAAATCAAAAATAGAGGTCATAATATCCTCTTCGATATTTCGTTACCTATGTCGTCCCCTGCGATGATCTCGGGCATGACTATCTTGTAGATGCCTGCATGTCCGACCCTCTGCAAGTTCTCCTGCTGTGCTATCCTGGATATAATCTTCAAATCCTCATTTATTGATTTTGCTGATATCGAAATCAGTATGTTTTGTACGTCGTCCGAGCTGCACGTCACCAGATGCGAAGCCCATTTCATGCCCGCATTTTTCAGTACATCTATCTGTGCAGGATCCCCGACTACAGAAAGCTTGCCCTTGCTGTACAAGAGGTTCGCCTCTTTTTCATTGTCCACTATGACTACATAAGGCATATGCTCTTTGTCCAAGCCCTCTATTAACGTCTCTGAAAAGACGTTGAACGGCGCTATCACTATGTGGTTGTGCAATTTTTTTATTCTGCCCAAGATTATCCTATCGCGTATCTTCACACTCCTAAAGAAGTCGAAGAACATAGAGGCAAGCCAGACCGTCAGCAATGCAAAAACGAAAACGTCCAGTAGGTTTGCCGCGAATATGAGCGGTGTTTTGGAAACCGCAAAAGGCAGGGAGTAATACATTATGTCGAACGCTGCAAGGAAATTCCATACTATGGCTATGCCAAAGCTTACCCCTGCTTTCAACGTAAGCAGTATGGATATGGCTAGCAATGATACCGATGCATAAATTAGCAAATATTGCTTTTGTCCCGCCATATCTAACCACTTCTGAAAGCCTTTTTTATACTGTTGCCCAATTCTAACCCCGCCAATATTTCCGGCACTATGCACAATGAGGCTCCTGCCCTGTGCATTTTCGGTACCGCAAACTCGTCCTTTGCCCTGGCAACTATCAGTATATTCGGATTCGCATGCTTTGCGGTTATTATCCCTAGAAGGTTCTCGAAATCGCTTTCCGTGCTAAATACGATCGCGCGTGCATTGGATATGCCGACTTCTTTGAGTACCTCCTCGTTGGTAAAATTTCCGAATGCCGACCTATAGTTTAAGCTTGATATCTGGTCTATCTTAGCTGGGTTGTTGTCTATTACTATAAAGTTCATGTTTCTCGAGGAAAGATCTGCACAAAGCCTCTCTGCAAGCAGACTGTACCCGCATACGATTATGTTTTTCTGTTCCCTTCGCATTTTGAAATGGTTCAGCCTTTCGCGCAGCCTTATGTTTGTTATCAAATCTACTATCCCGGCCAAAAGGAAGCCTATTGCGACTATCTTTATTATTCCATCTGCTATCAATATGGAAAATAACGGCCAGAAGCCTGCGCTGAATATCGGAATGTCATGTATTATCGCAGGAGCGGTATTTACTCCTATGGTGTCGAATAGCACGCCCACTGTGAAGTATCCCGCATCATATAAATTTTTCGTAAGGAAATCGACGAAATAAGTGGTCATTAATGCAAATATGATGACTACCGCAATTACGAACGCTATGTACTTTACGGGTATCTTTTCTACAAATTTTTTAGGATCTATCCCCAACCGATCACTGCTTCCTTTTCAATTCTCCTATTATCTCGTCGCTGGCACTCTTCTGCGGTGTCACTATATAATCAGCACCGGCTTCTATGAATTTCTCGCGTATCCTCTCGTCGTTTGCTCTGGTTGCGATGAACACGCTTTTATTCAGGTCCCTTGCGGTAAGTATCGTAAAGATGTTCTTTGCATCGTTGTCCATTACTACTGCTATGGCCTTTGCGTCCGCTATCCCGGCTACTCTCAATGTTTTCGAAGAAGTAGCATCCCCAAGTATTACGTTGTAATTTAGTTCCTTTATACGATCCACGACGCTTGGACTGTATTCTATGATTATAAAGGGCACTCCATGGTCTTCTAGCACCTCCACGACTTTCTGCCCTACAACCCCATATCCACACACTACTACATGGTTCTCGAGTTTCTGTGTTGCCATCAAATTACCCATTTAGCCAAAATCTCAGTTAATCCTATTATACTTATAAAGCTAATATTAAAAATGTGAGCGGGAAATCCCATACCATTCATGGATGGGATGAGAGCGAACCGCAGAACAAGAAGGTATAAAATTTAGAAATACATAGAAGAACAAAAAGGGAAAGCGTAAATTAGCTCCAGCCAGATTCGAACTGGCGTTTACGGCTCCAGAGGCCGCCGTCCTTTTGCAGTTGCATTAATGTTGCAATGTCCACTAGACGATGGAGCTAATACTGTAGTATTCGAATAACCTATTTTTATATTTTGCTATATAAATCCTAACCATGTTAAGGGAGAATTCTACTCTGAAAAGGGAGGTAAAGGACATATTGACCGCAGATATAGTGCTCTCTATGGCATTCACCCTTGCAATCCTGGGCGGGTTTTTTGGGTTCAACGCCAAATTCCCTTACAAGTTTGCATATTATTTTCCGATAATGTTTATAGTCGTAACGCTGAGTTTCGTGTTGCACGAGCTTATGCATAAGTTCGTTGCGCAACATTACGGGGCGATTGCAGGATTCAGGACATCGATGAACGGGCTTATTATAACATTGGGATCCAGTTTCTTCGGCTTTCTGCTTGGCATCCCGGGCGCGACAGTGATATTTGCGCACAACTTTACAAAGAAAGAGAACGGATTGGTATCGCTCGCCGGTCCGCTTACAAATTTTGCTGTTTTTGCAGCATTCCTAACGTTGTCTATTTTTATAGGTAACAATCTTGGGACTTATATAGGCACAATCCTGGAATACGGCATGTTTATAAGCATACTGCTGGCGTTCTTCAACATGCTCCCTATAATGGCGCTTGATGGGAGCAAGGTCTTGATATGGGACAAGCGGGTATATATAGCTACCGAAGGCGTAATATTCGTGCTCCTTGCGATGACTGTGGGTCTTGCACTGACATTTGAATATCTTTTCATGATGGTTATGATCGCCCTATTCTTTTCTGTTTTTTATAGGGGTATACTTTAGATTTATACAGATATGAGCAAGCTTTATAATAAGTATTTACACATAATGGTTAAGGGTATAGTTATGGTTGGCCAAAATCCTATGGGTCCAGAAGCAAGAACGACTATAGACGCTATGATCGACCTTCTAAAAAAGAAGGGTAAAATAGACATAACAAGTCTGGCTGCCGAGCTCGGAGTCTCGACGAATGTCATAGAGGATTGGGCAAAGGTATTGGAGGCCGGCAATATAGTTATTATAACCCACGAGGTAGGGAAGATGTTCGTGGCCCCTGCGGTTATAAACGGACAGAATGTACGCGAAATAACCAACCAATTGTCCGAAGAACACGACGTGCTTTCGGAAAGGATTGATACCGCATCGATACAGCTGGACAAGATGGAAGACGACATAAAAAATATCAATGTATCTACAGATCAGGCGATACAGGTATTCTCAAAGAACAGGCCAGACCTAGAGAAGCGCCTTGCCGAGATAACAAAGATAGACGAAAAAGCCGAAGAGCACAAGCGCCATGTAAATTCAATAATCAAAGACGCAGAAAAAAACTATATGGAGACGAGAGATAAATACGACAAGCTTTCTGCGCTGGTCGAAAAAATGTCGTTGACTAATGCAAATT
>DAHWIS010000043.1 GCA_027344745.1 Microcaldota archaeon
GTATATTTCCTTTTTGCACCTTTCACAAAACATATTCATTCATTGCACCCTTAAAGACGTATTAAATATTTTACCGCTCTTTATAGAGCATGTACCATAGATTAGATTGATATCCTTTCCAGTAGATGATTGTTATGCAAACATATATAAAAACTTATGGTTGTACGCTAAATCAGGCGGATAGCGATATCATTGTTGGAATCTTAAATGATGCAGGAATCAAACAGTCGCACGACGAAGATAACGTAGACGTAATAATAATGAATACCTGCACTGTAAAGGGTGTGACGGAGAGGAAGATACTCGAAAAACTCTCCCGCATGGACGGAAACGGGAAGAAAGTGATAGTAACGGGGTGCATGGCATCTGCAAACCCCGATCTTATAACTAAGTACGCCCCTAATGCCAGCATCGTCACAATGCCAAATGTCGCACGAATACCAAGCATACTTGATTATATCGGTTCTGGGAAAAGGTATGTTATAGATAAATACGATGCGGTGGACAGGGTAGCCGGCTTCAGACCAACAGGTTTTACAATAGCGAAGATACCGATAAGCGACGGATGTTTGAGCAGCTGTTCTTTCTGCGAAACCAAGTTTGCAAGAGGCAGGCTCAATAGCTTCTCGGAAGAGCTGATAATCAATGCAATAAAATACAGCATAAAATCTGGTTCGAAAGAGATACAGATTGCATCCCAGGATACAGGCGCATATGGATTAGACAAAGGTACAAACATAGCGAAATTGATGCATAAGATATCTAGAATAAATGGCGATTTCATGGTCAGGGTGGGCATGCTCAACCCGGAGCATCTGGATAAATACATCACAGACATGATAGCCGCATTCGATGACAGAAGGTTTTACAGATTCGTCCACCTTCCGGTGCAGTCTGGCAGCAATAGGATATTAAAATCTATGAGGAGAAATTATACCGTTGAAGGTTTTGCGGATATAGTAAGAGAGTTAAGGGCGGGAATAAAGGGGCTTTCGCTTGAAACCGATATAATAGTCGGATTCCCAGGAGAAACTGAAACAGATTTGGAAGCCACAATAAACCTTATGAACGATATAAAGCCAGATGTCACTAACATATCGCGCTTTGCAGCAAGGCCCCATGCATCGGCATCGCGGTTAGAGCAGATATAACCAGAAGAGGCGAAGGAGAGAAGTTCAAAGGTATTGAGAGTCGCACGGCGGATACAACATGAGATAAACAATAGTTTTATAAATAAGAAAATTGATGTCTTAATAACTGAGGAGACACAAGCATCAATGAACGGAAGAACGAATTCTTACAAGCAGGTAGTCATAAAAAAAACGGATGCATGCATTCCTGAAATCGGAAAGCGTTATGCCGCATCTGTGTATGCAGAGTCGGCAAATGTACTGTATGGCAAGATAATATAGTGATCGTATGTATTCTGATGAAATATTGGATTTTTTAAAATCTGCAAAAATCAACATAGGAGATGAAATACGCGCCACGGCAAAGGATTTTGGCATAGACGGAGAGATCATGCCAAATACCGAAGCCACACACCCTGAAATAATCGTGATAAAACTTAAGAATGGATATAACGTAGGCGTAAATTTCAGAAAAATAAAAATTACAAAAGTTAAATCAGGAAAGGGCATGCCTGAATTCCCTAAAGCTGAATTCAAACAGGATAAAAAACTCCCAAAGATATCATTGATATACACGGGAGGGACCATAGGCAGCAAGATAGATTACAAGACAGGCGGGGTTTACATGCTTGTGAAGCCCGAAGAGCTACTTTATGAGGTGCCCGAGCTTGCGGGCATAGCATGCATATCATCAAAAGAACTTTTTAGCATATCGAGCGAAGATATGTCTTATAGGGAATGGCAGGCCATTGCGAATGCAGTCGAAAAAGAGGCGATGGCAGGAGCAGACGGCATAGTGATAACCATAGGCACGGATACAATGCATTATGCTGCTGCGGCGCTGAGCTTCATGCTGAAAGACTTACATATCCCGGTAGTTTTGACAGGATCACAGAGGAGCAGCGACAGGGGCTCGAGCGATGCGTTTATGAATCTGATATGCTCCACATATCTTGCAGCCAAGTCAAACATAGGCGAGGTAGGCATTTGCATGCACAGCTCAAGCTCCGATGACAAATGCCATTTTATAAGAGGCACAAAGGCGCGAAAAATGCACTCGTCAAGGCGTGACGCTTTCAGACCCATAAATGATAGGCCTATCGCACTCGTCGATATAAAAGGCAATATTGAATACAGAAACAGCTACTCCAAAAAATCCAAAGACATTGGCAGGGCGATTACCGGGTTTCAGAACAGCGTAGCGCTTGTAAAAGCTTATCCCAATTCCACTCCAGATATAATAGATTTTTACTTACAAAAGGGGTATGAAGGCCTGATTATAGAAGGTACTGGACTGGGACATACGCCCACGTCTACGAAAGACAAAAATTATTCGTGGCTCCCTAAAATAAAGAATGCGGTAAGCAAGGGCATGATCATAGGTATGACTTCACAATGCATTTACGGCAGAGTGAACGAGAATGTGTACAGGAACTTAAGATTGCTAAGAAACGCGGGCGTAATATATTGCGAAGACATGCTTCCGGAAACTGCGTACATAAAGTTGGGATGGCTTTTAGGGAACTACAAAAAAGAGGATATCCCAAAGCTCTTGAATACCGATATAGCGGGAGAGATAAAGGAACGTTCCGAATATGACGAATTCCTTGTTTGAAAGGTGCACCCATTATGACAAAAAAAGAGGGCATGATTGTGACTGACAACGGCATCGGATATTACCATAGTATAGGATTTTTGTGCGGTTTGGAGATACATCAAAGGCTTGCCACTAAAAATAAGCTGTATTGCCAATGCGCCGCCAGCCCTCTACAGACCGATGCAATGATATCAAACGTATACAGGCATCAGCGCGCGGTGGCCGGGGAATCCGGGAATATAGATATGTCTGCAAAATTCGAGGAGGCGAAGGATAAGACGTTCAAATACAATGTATACAGAAACACATCGTGCCTTGTAGATATAGATGAAGAGCCACCACGTGACGTCAATGGAGAGGCATTGGATGCAGCATTAGCCATAGCAAGTTCCCTAGATATGAAGTTCATGGACGAACTTGAACCGATGAGAAAAGAGGTCGTAGACGGAAGCAATCCGACTGCATTCCAGAGAACCACGATAATAGGCATTGATGGAAGTATAAAAATAGGCAGTTATAGTATAGATATTCCAGCCGTTTCGCTTGAAGAGGAATCGGCAGGCATAGTCTCGAATAGCGAGAATGCCACGGTATACGATACAAATAGGATAGGCATACCGCTTATAGAAATAGATACCAGCCCTTACATAGAATCGCCCGCACGGGCAAAAGAGATAGCGCTTAGGATAGGCACCTTACTTAGGGTATCTGGGAAGGTTCAGAGGGGCATAGGAACCATAAGGCAGGATGTCAATGTTTCTATAAAAGAAGGCGCAAGAGTAGAGATAAAAGGGTTGCAGGAGGTGGACATGTTAGATACGTTCGTGGAGAACGAAGTGCTAAGGCAGGTCAACTTGATTAAAATAAGGGACATTTTATTAGGCAGGAAAGCGTCCGTAGGACACATAGTGGATCTGTCAGATTTATTGAAAAATACTTCGGTAAAAGTGATAAATAACAGCGCAAAAAATGGCGCAGTTATATTCGGCTTCAGGCTCATAGGATTTGACGGGATTCTAGGCACCGAGATTAACCCGAACAGGAGGCTTGGAAGTGAACTCGGCGATTACGCAAAGATGGCAGGGGTTAAAGGCATAATACACAGTGACGAGAACCTCGAACAATACGGCTTTACGATAAACGAGATCGAAGGTATAAAAAATAGGCTTTCCGTCGGTAGGGGGGATGCATTCATATTATTAGCAGGAGAAGAGCCCATTTCAAAAAAGGCGGCAGAGCTTGTCATTGAAAGGGCGGAATATGCGATGAAGGGGGTGCCTAAGGAGACGCGTTCGGCCCTTGATGCGGAATTAGGAACTACACGTTTCATGAGACCGCTTCCAGGGGGCTTTAGAATGTATCCGGAAACCGATGCCAAACCCCTATTGCTCACTAAAACGATCATCGATAACGCCAGATTGTCCGCACCCGATATAGAAAAGGAGGTTTCAGCGCTCAAAAAAGATTTTGGCGATGACGCATTGGCAAAACAGATGCTGCTTTCACCAAGATTGGTTGCTTATAAAAAGATTACTAATGGCATAAAAGTTGATCGGAAATTCGTTGCAAATATGCTGCTCCAAAAATTTACGGAGATGAAAAGGCAGAATATAGATGTGGATTCTGTAGATGTAAGCTTGCTCGAATCCGTATTCAAGAAGTTTACCGAGGAAGAATTGACCAAGCAGGGAGTTGAAGAGGCGATAAGGAGGCTTGCGATTGGTGGAGGGACCATCGATGGCATAATAAAGGCCAACGGATTGGAGAGGATTTCCGGCAAACAGTTGGCATTGTTGATAAGCAGGATTAAAGGAGATGAAAAATTGGAACGATCACAGCTGATTAAAAAGATAATGGGCAAATACCGGTTCAACATAGATGGAGCAGAACTCAATGAATTGCTGGGTAGGTAATGTTATAAGAAAATTCCACGATTCTTCTCCACAAGCACATCATCTTCAATCCTTACTCCCCCAAATCCATTTATGTATATGCCAGGCTCGTCACTCATGACCATGCCTTCTTTTATCGGCTTATGCACAAGTGAAAGCGCTACGTTGTCATGCACATCAATGCCTATGCCATGACCTAACGCATGTATGAATTTCCCCTTGTATATGCCATTTTTTGCATGGTCTATATAGTTAGCAACCGCTTTGTGCACGTCCATGCCGTCTATCCGTGGCCTTATCATTTCCAAACCAAGAGCTTGTGCTTTTCTTACAGTCTCATACATATCTGACATTCTTTTATATTTTAGGCTTTTTTTGTCTGGTTTGTAGATAAATGTACGAGTTATATCAGCACAATAACCATGGTACTTTGCCCCAACGTCTAATATTACGAGATTGTTGGGCTTTAGTTTTGTATCGCCGGGCATATGATGGGGCAATGCGGTATTCGACCCGAATGAAACAATGCTATCGAATGCAGTCTTTTCTGCGCCGTTTTTCATCATCAAATAATCGAATTTTGCAGCAATCTGCTTTTCGGTTGTGCCATTCACGAAATCGGATTCTATTGATTCAAGCGCGGCCTTGGTAATCTTTACTGCCCGCTTTATATTCTCTATTTCGTCGGTACTTTTTATTTCTCTTGCCATATCGAATGCCTTCCCGGCGTCTACAATTTTTTTAGGATTTGCAGTTTTTTTGATAAACTTATAAAAGGCATACGGCAAAAATTCTTCGTTTACTGCTACAATCTTTCCGCTTGAGTATTGCCTTAGTATTTTTGACATTTCTTCCCTGCCGTTGAACTGAATGACTTCCATTTCTTTGGGCTTCTGCTTGACGGCCAACCCATATTCCAATATGCTCGTCAACAAAACAATCTTTTCCCTAGTAGCAATTATAAAAGACATCTCGAATATGCCATTGTAAAAACCGCTAAGATATAGAAAATTACTGTCCATCTGCAGGGGATTCATTATTATTGCCGTATCGAAATCCGCGTAATCGAATATCTTTTTTAGCCTTGGCGATATGCTTTGCATTTTATCAAATTAATTTGATTAAAAAAGGATAAATATCTGCTTGGAAAATCTAGTATGTTCCAGATGGACAGAACAGGCATAATAAATGAACTATCGGGCATGACGCCCGGGGTCAAAAGGTCAACGATAGTGTACCGCCACATGCGCGATCCTGCTTTGCTTAGGTATTATTATAAGGTAAAAGCATTGCCCGTGACCAACCAGCTTGGTATGTCCGGCTCGTCGCCTACCGACATTTTCGTAGGCAGATATGGCTATCCGAAAGTGTTTATAGGCCCGCTTGTACCCCCTGAATTCGGTGATACCTCGATGCTTAATCGTCCCGAAGGGTGGTGGCATACGCCTATTGAAGATATAGTAAAAATGCGTTCGATACTTGTCAGAGGCATGCATCTCACTAAAGTGGACAATGTTGAAAATGGAAAAATAGAGGAGCAGGTACGAGATCTCGCATTGGCCGATCAGCCTGCCAATACTGAAATGCAGTTTTCCAAAAAACCTTATGTTAAACTAGACTTTAACGATGAGGTACAACCATTCGGCCCGAGCGCCGAACTGAAGAGTTTTGATGTGTACAATGCTAAAGCAAATAACAAAATAGAGAGCCTATATTTTGATACCGATGCAACTGCAACAAAAGCGGTAATAGAGTTATATGACAGGGGTGTTCCTGTATCTCAGATACAGAAAAGTTTCTCTGCAGGAATATTCGGGTTGAAGAACAAGAGAAAGTTCGTGCCTACGCGATGGAGTATAACCGCAGTTGATGATTCGCTATCGAAGAATAAAAGAGAAAAAATAAAGGAGAATGCATCCATAGATGCGATATACGCATATTATAACGTTTCCTTAGATAATAGGTGGCTTATATTCTTCATCCCAGGCAACTGGGAATACGAATCTTTGGAGACTTGGTACCCTAAAACGGTTTGGAATATGAACGGCAACGATATCTCCATATATTCGTCTTATGAGGGGTATAAAGGAAGAAGGACATACGCAGAGATAGGAGGATGCTATTATGCGGCAAGGTTGGCGGTAACCGAAAAATTGGATAGGCTCAAAAAACAAGCAACGGTACTTATACTTAGAGAAGTGCACGACGGTTATATAATGCCCGTTGGGGTATGGAACGTCAGAGAGCATGTCCGCGAAACTCTTAGCATGAAACCGGAAATACTGCACACCGTTGGCGACATGATAGATTATATTAAAATGAAACTTGCTATACCTGCAAGCAATTATATAGCAAACAGCACTATACTAAGAAATATTTTAATGCAGAGAAGAATCAGCAACTACGTTTAACGCAATTTTTTACAAAGATAAACATTGCGTAGGGAAAGCTTAAGATTATTATCAATGCCTTTTATTTGTGTTGCGTGTTGCGGTATGTTTAATAAAAAGAAAATAGTAGGTATAGATATCGATGGCACAATAGCCAATACCCACGAAAGATGGTTATCCATAGCCAACCAAATGTTTGGCATAAACATTCAAAAAGCCGAAATAAATTCATATTATCTGGACAAATTGTTTAAAATGGAGCGGGAAACGGTAAACGAAATATTCAAAAAGGTATGGCATGATCCAGATAGCATAAAGCTTGAGCACAACGATATACCGAGGGTAATCGGGAATATAAGAAATACGTTCGAAGTCTATATACTGACAGCTACGATTGGAGAGGATGCGGAAGTGCGCCGTTGGCTCAGAACAAACAAGATATCGTTTGACGGGCTTATACACGTAGATAGATCTTATAAAAAATTGGATGAAGCTAAAAAGCACGGCATATCGATATTCATCGATGATCACCCGGACCTTGCAGAAAAAGCCGCAGCTCTGGATTATACAACTATACTCATATTGCAACCCTGGAATACGCATATGGTTGAGAGGGCGGGAGAAAAAATAAAGATTGCAACGGATTGGAGCGATGTCGAAGATTTGTTGAGGATAAAACCATAAACCCCAATTTATTTAACG
>DAHWIS010000064.1 GCA_027344745.1 Microcaldota archaeon
CAGTGCCGCTAACTTATGCTTCTGACGTGGAGAACATTGGAAACGTTTCAACTAGCATTATATTCAATGTTATCGAAAACGATTCTTTTAACATACAAAATGATTCAGTGTATAGTGCGTATATTAATGGTTTTTACAACGACAGCAATACGATAAATGCAACTCCGATAGCAAACTTTGTAAAGCCAAATATAACATTTGTTGAAAATACGCCTACGAAGGTTACCGTTCATGTTTCCAACGCCACTACCCCTTACTATCTCGTCTTCCGTGAGACGTATGATCCGCATTGGGCGGCATTCTATTCCAACGGCACTGAAGTGAATCCTCGCGATCATATTGCCGTGAACGGGTTTGCCAATGCGTGGTACATGAACAAAACCGGCAATTATACTATTACCCTGTATTATACTCTGCAGACAGACGCGTGGATTGCCTGGGGTGTGAGCTTCGCTGCTCTGTTCGTCACTGTAGGCATAGGGGTTTATGGGTGGAAAAAGAAAACTGGTTAAGCCATAAGATTTTATAGGCCAGTACTTGAACTTATCATTTCATATAATTAAATTACTGTATTACTAATGCATTGGTGATATTGGGAATATTTGGAATAAATCGGGATATTATGAGAGTCGCGCTGATTACAGAGTTTTTCGCCCCGCATCTTGGGGGCCAGGAGTTCCGCTTTAATAGCTTTGCAAACGCGCTTGCACGCCAAGGCGTTGATGTCGATGTATACACGATAGACTATACTGGTAAGCTCCCAAAACATGAAAGGGCTCAAAAATTCGACATTTACAGGCATGTTACGATAAAAGGCTATTCGAGCGGGACGAAGAGGAGCATTAAGAACACTTTCGCTTATTCTTTGGCCTGCGAAAACCTAATTGACAGCATACACGGCTCTTACGACAAGATAATAGTGAACCAGATGCCAGTAATGCATCTCCTTTATATCAAACCCTATGGTAACGTTGTAATTGACTGGTGCGAGTACTGGCCCAACGGGCTAAAACACCTGCTCCTGAACAGGGCGATAAAGCGTTTCAGGAACGGCATCTGTGTAAGTAGCTACATACTTGACAAACTTAAAACGGTAAATCCGGATGGGAATTTTAGGCTTTTTTATACGCCTATAGAAGCTGCAAGATACAAAACAGGCAAGAGGAAAGGCTATAGCAGGATATTCTACCTTGGCAGGCTGGCAGAGCATAAGAACGTCATCAATCTGGTAAGGGCAGTAATAGCGGCAAATGAAAATTCAAAAGAGAAGTTTTCTTTGACAATAGCGGGCGAAGGTCCGTTGATTGGTGCGATAAAGCTGGCATCAAGAAACCACCGTTACATTAAAATACTGGGCAGGATAAGCGACAAAGATAAGATAAGGCTTTTCAAGCAATCGGATATTTTTGCCATACCAAGCACGAGGGAGGGGATGCCGAATACGGTTCTTGAGGCTATAGCCTCTGGTTTACCAATATTGACCGTAAAAAGCGATATGAATAATGCTGCCTCTTTCGTAGAAGAGAACGGCATAGGCGTTGTGGCCGGCGGTCCTAACCAGTCTGACATACGAAAGGCCCTTTCAGCGTTTAACTTATCCACAGTGGTAAAAATGCGGAAAAATGAAATGAAGCTCGCAAGGCACATAGACTCCAAAGCCGCGGCAGAGAGGCTTTTGGAGATCGTAAAAATTGGTGAATAAAATGCGCGTCCTGGTTACCGGATCTGCAGGTTTTATAGGGACTAACGTGATGCTGTACCTGAGGGGCAAGGGCATCGATGCTCATGGCATAGACATATTGGAAAAGGGCGGAAGCAAGGTGGACATCAGGGATTATGCCGCCTTGGAAGACGCCTTCAAGAGAATAAAGCCCGGCTTTGTTATACATCTTGCTGCCAATGCATATCCGCAGAAATGCGAGGTCGAATGCGATGAATGCTTCAGCACGAACGTCACTGGCACTTACAATGTTGCGAAGCTGGCAAAGGAATCCGGCGCAGGGATCATATTTGCTTCTAGCGCTGCAGTTTATGGAAAGGCCGAGACCATGCCAACTCCGGTAAAATCCGCGACGAAGCCGATAAACCTCTACGGGCTGTCCAAGCTTGTCGGGGAAAACATAATAAAATATTACGCTCCGGAAAACCACACAATATTCAGGATTTTTAATGTGTATGGCGAGTACTGCGATAGGTCTTATGTGATACCAGACACCATAAGAAAGCTGATGCTCGATGAGCGCCCCGTTCCTATGATGGGAACCGGAAATGAGGAGCGGGACTTCATTTATGTGGGGGATGTTATTGACGCATTTTACAGTGCACTCGTTTCGGGAAGAAAATCCGGTACATACAACCTGGGGACCAATTCGGGTATAAGCATAAGGGACTTGGTCAAGAAGGTCGCGGACCTTTTGGGTGCCAAGGGCGCAACCTTTTCCTTCCAGGGAAAGCCCAGAATTGGGGATATAAACAAATTATTGGCGGACATATCAGGCGAAAATTCTTTCCCTGAATGGAAACCTAAAGTAAAATTAGAGGAAGGCCTATCAAAAACAATAGACTATTTCACAAAGTAGACTGCCGCACATGGCGGGACGACGCGGTGCCCGCCTGGCATCTGTGCTTCCTGGCTATACGCCTATACCTGATGAGGTGAAAGAGCTTTCCATAGTGAAGGATGTTGAGGATATACCAAAGACTATAGCGGAAATAGCCTCAGGAAGGATCAAATATAAGGTGGCCATTGAAAAGCTTGAGAGGTTCGACGTCAAACGAGTCAATGATGCATTCGAAAGCATGCTTGAGCATTGAAAGGCATTGGGTTTATTTATTGAAAGGGGCAGTAGCTGACAGGTATATTTATATATTTATCTTCATATAAAAGTTATTAAGATGTTTTTATGAGATTCGTTGACAGGGCGGA
>DAHWIS010000074.1 GCA_027344745.1 Microcaldota archaeon
ATATTATTAGGAATTCTAATATTATTTGAGTATATATTTTTTCAGTATAAAGAAGCAGATAAAACCAAATAAAAAGAAAAATAAAGATAAATATTTGAAAGAAAACAATATTGGTGATGAATTGTCACAAATAAAATTCGGAGATCGTCCGCATGGTTTTAGTTTTGTTGGTGATAAAAAAGGCCTGCTGGATTTTGCAAGAGCAATAAATGCAATATGCCCAGATAAGCGGTTTGTGGATTTGACTCCACAAGACAAAGAGCTTCTGATTATGATGGTAAGACCAATAAAGCCTAGGAACGATTAAATACCTGCATGCAAAAATAAACCGATCACGCAATCCATTCCGAACAAGATAATTCTGCGTTGTCGAAACAAGTCATACTAACAATATTCTAGTAATTCTAATATAGTTTAGAATTGCTCTTTATCTGCGTTTACAGCCCTTATTATCATAGCCAAGTAAATCATCAAAAGGAAATTATCAGGCTTTGCAAGGCCAATCCTGCGCGATATTTTGACGTCGGAAGACCGTCTTGGTTACACTTCCACTATTCCTCCAGGCGTGAGAATACGCATTCCAAATTTCTGGTTTAATTCTAACTACTTCCATATATTTGGCATAAAAACAGCCCGAAGAGGAAAATCATATCCTTTTCTGCAGTTTTAGCCATTAAGGGGGGTGGCATGACTAGGACAAGGCATTTTCCAAAAATACGGAATGCAGGGCTTTACTGAAATCATTTTTTGCGCTAAAATTATGGAAGCCGGCAGTCTTAGATGCATCTATATGGTGATTTCAATTAAATGAAAGCTTACCTTCTCAGCAACTCCAACATCCTGCTTTTCAGTAATTCTCCCGCCTTCTTGTCATTTTCAACCGCTTTCCCCATGCTTCTTGCAAAATCATCCGGCCATATGGTCATAGGATCTATCAATACCGGTTTTCCATCCACAACTATTATGTTAGTATAATTCAGATCGCAATGGCCAACCCCATATTCATGTAGTCTGTTTATAACGCCTATTATCTGCTCTCCCAGATTGACAAATGCAACTACCTTGCTGCGGTCCCTTTGCGCCTCGATATAATACTCGAGTAGGGCTTTTCCCTCCAAGTATTCAATGACACTCCCTACAGGATTATAATTAATATCGAGTCTTACATATGCCAATGCTATCGGAGTTGCTGCATTGTCTGGTAATAGTGAATGCAATAGGCGTAAATGCTCAAATTCACCCGGCCTAAAACCCAATGTCCCCCGGATCCCCGAAGCAGTAGCGAACGGTGTCTTGCTTCCTGTGACTGCGTCTGTCCTTTCTTTTTTGACGATCGGGCCAAGGTATGCTTCAGTCCAACCCGGCCTATAACATAATTTTAGGAACAACTTTTCCTTAGTATATCCATGCCCAGCCAGATTCTGGAATAATGCTACGGCATTTGGCGCAGGTATCCTTAACCCTAGCTCAGTACTCTGTCTTAATTGTGTAGTCATGCTATTTCACACTATTTCCACCAGTTTTGATATATATTACTTTTACTCTCTTGGACAATAGTCTAATTCTAATAACATCTTGGAAATTCTAGAAAGATTTAAGTCTAATATTCTGCCTTCCTTTTTCCCGAAGGTTTCCATAAGATATGCCTGTTGAATGCTCCACCAAAGTCGTTGAAATTGTAGATAACCGATGTTCACCAATCCACCGAAATTATAAACGGCCAAAGCAAATCACAAACTATTTATATATGCATATGCATATACCTATTGATGCAATGGTAAAAGTAATCTCAGTATCCGATGAGGCATATGCACTTCTTAAAAGGCTAAAAGGCCAAAAACTGTCGTTTTCGGAGGCAATAAAGGAAGCCGTATACAAGAATAAACAGGACAAGACTGCAATAATGGGTCTTTTCGGATCATTGAAAGGCAAGATCAATGCCAAACGATGGAAGGCGCAACTATATGCGGATCGCGAACGGCCCTGGACCGGGTAAGCGATAGGATGGTAATAATCGATACGGATGTATTGATAGACTTCTTGGAAGGCGACAATAGCGTCCGCGAGGCGGTATACAAGCGAATGCAGTATGGCAAGGTAGCTACCACAATAATAAACCAGTATGAACTATTCAAAGGCGTCGAATCAAGAGAACAGGAAGATGCGATAGATGCACTCCTGTCAAAGTTGGAGATTTATGTCATGGATCATGCGTCCATGAAAAACGCCGCGCTGGCATTCCAGGCATTGAAGAAGTCCGGGTATCTTATACCAGAGGCAGACATTTTGGTAGCAGGTATTGCGCAGTCGCACGGGGAGACCATACTTACAAGAGACCATCACTTTAAGAAGCTGCAGATGATAAAAACCGAGATAATATGATCAGTTAAATTACAGCCAAATCAAAACACATCTACCCATGTTTACAGTTTACCTTATAAGTTTTCATAAAGAAAGTTTGTCTGCAGATTCAAAGGTCTTGTATGCACGTGAAAACCAAAGTACTCATATATGCTGCCGCAATAGTCATTGTACTAGCGTACGGATCAATAGGCAGCTACCTGCTGAGCCAAAATAATGGATTCAGTACTAAGATAAACAGCCCCATAACAGCGCTTTACTTCACTATAGTGACCGTTTCCACAGTGGGATACGGTGACATAGTCCCAGTGACGCGAACCGCAAGGGCATTCACAATGGTCCTGATCATAGCAGGACTCAGCGTCTTCCTCAGTGCAGTTACTGTTTTATCAGGTGATATAATGGATTCGAGAATAGACAAGCTTTCAGGCAGGATATCTGGGTTCGAGAGGAGGATGCTTAACAAGCACACCATACTGATTGGTGCAGACGCCGCAAACCTCTCCCTTGCAGAAAAGATGAGGGCAGAAGGCAAAAAGTTCGTATTTTTGACTTCTGACAAGGTAATAGTGGACAAGCTGAGGGAAGACGGATATAATGCCTTTATCGCAGACCCGACATCGAACAAGGACCTCCTGTTATACAACCTTGACAAGGCGAAGACGATAATAATAGACCTCAAGGAGAACTCGCGCACTTTCTACACCCTACTGCTTGCAAGGAAGCTGTCAAAAAGCGCAAGGATAATTGCCATAGTCCAGACAAAGGAGATAGAAGAGCACGTGAAGGCGTTCAATCTCAATGTAGAAATAATAAATCCGTCAGACAAGATAGCCGATATTGTCAACAAGAACATCAAATAGCGCAAGCGCCTTGCAACAACTACTGGCTAATCCTGTTGGCCTGTTGATTAGGAAGCCTGCCCAAACCGATGATCATCGCAGCGCCCAGACAGCTAAAAACGCATAGGTTTTAAAAGCTTGGCCAGAAAAAAAGCAACTTATATATATCACAAAAGGAAAAATGACATACGGTTGTACCATGCCAGAACAAATAGCCAAACGTAAAAGTCCTAAAATATTGGAAGCTGCTTTCGGAGTCAGCACATTGGCAACAGTAGCAGGGTTTGCCGGCTATTTAGGCGTATATGTGACAGAGCCATTATTTCATCTATCAAATAAGATACCAACAGAGATGCTTAGGTACGGGACAACGGCGCTAATTGTCTCCTTCGGAGCTCTTCTTCTATCTGGTTTTGTAGAAAGCAATTTCAAGTGGTCAAAAAGGCCTTAATCCAGCATACATTGCTCTGCTTATACATGCTCCCTTTTTTGTCTGCCAAATCTACTATAAATCCTTAAATACTCTACATCACCCATAGTTTTGGAATGCAATGCAAAGCCGACAACAATTAAATACGCACTCACTCAAATATGTGTATGGCAGTCAAACCTGCTTTTATGTGCGGAATGATGATTGGGCATGTTTAAACTTAATGTGATTACAGCCTTCTCTATTTTGATACTCGGCCTTGTGCTTATCCCTTCTGCGGTCCAGGCAAACCCTTGCGGAACGTTTCCTTCAGGCATGTCGTACTGCCAGCAGCTCTCTATAGCAAACCAGCAATCAAGCGCAGTTGCTGCGGGAACGCAGGTGATGCTAAACTACAACGCCCTCGCGTACAATACCTACCTTGCATCGAATCTGATGAACATCGAGGTGTATAATTCAATATCCGGGAACGTTCTGTATACGTGGCTCGAGGGCAACACCCTGAACGAGAACCAGGGTACCCTTCTTTCCACGTCAGCAAACATACTATACTGGATTAACCTCGACACC
>DAHWIS010000002.1 GCA_027344745.1 Microcaldota archaeon
GAAAGACGCGCTGATGAAGGAGCTTAAAAAATAATGCTCCCTACTTTCCTGCCTTGGTCTTCATTAGGAATGCCATTAGCAATGCAACGAATTCTATTACCACCACAACGCCGACAGCAAGCGAAGCGTTTTTGATGAACACCGGACCCAGGAATACTGGCACGAATGCAACACCGAGGTTTGTAGCTACGCTGTACATGGACGTCGCAAATCCCGCCTTTGCAGGATCCGAAACGTAGTTCGTAGTAGATGCCATAGCCATTGACCAGAACGCGTTCCCGAAAAAGCCGAAGAAGAAGAACGACAGTATCAGGACCGCAATCAAAGGTATGAATGACAGGTAGTATGCGATGGAGACGACAAATATGAATGAGAGGATGCCCGTAAGCACCATGCCCATTCTTATTTGTTTGTACTTCTCAAATACCGGCGGCAGCATTATGGCGCCGAATGCTGAACCAAGGAATGCCAGTCCCCCGAAAAGCCCTCCGTAACCTATAGCGGTTAGAACCGAAAAGTGGTGGACGTCAAGCAGTACGGTAGACGCTATGCCTCCGAACATTACCGATGCTGAGGATATCACCAATCCGACATACCAGTTCTTTAGCATGCCCCACTTGAACGAGCCCTTAAGCGATTTGCCCTTATAGTTTGTAGGGTAGCCCTTTATGCCGAAGAATATCCATACTGCAGCTATTACTGCAAGTATTGCAGTCACCCAGAAGGTTCCTGACAGGCCGAATGCCGCAGACAGCGACGGGCCGCTGAATGCACCCGCAGCCATGCCCAAAAACAGCACTCCGACGCTTATGCCTACAACGGTATGCGACTTATTTTTAAACAGCGAAGCTGCAACGCTCCCTACAGGTGCCATGGCAAGCGGATATGCGATTGCAGCTATTACCTGGAATACAAGCAGAACCGCATAATCGGGCGATAACGCCCTGCCTATGAGCCCTATTATGGATATGATTGCAGCAAGATACAGCGCAAGTTTGACGGTAAACTTTGCAGACATCCAACCGGCTAACAATCCCAATATTACCATTGTGTATCCGTACAGGGATATGAGCTGTATCGCATATGCGAGCTTTATGCCGAAGACAGATATCAGTAGAGGTATTAACGGAGACAGTATGAACCATCCGAATCCGATGGTAAACAACAGGAACAAGTAAGGAAGCAGTTTTCCCATATTACTCATATTTACACCCATTAGCATTCTCTGATAGTATTTAAATAGTTTTCTAGTCGCGCGGCTTTTTGTCGTTGAAGTGCCTGCCCATGTGCGAGGTCTTTTCCCATCTTGTTGATTTGTTTACATACTCTAGTTTTAGAGCCCGTGCATCTGCAACCCACTGCATGGCCCAATATACAGGCGTAGTGATGCCTACAACTACGGCTTTTGCAATGCGGTGCTTCGTTTGTTCCTGCTTGGTCACTTCCATATAGCTTATGGCATTGGCTGCGCAATATACCATAACCGCACCCATGTTTACATATGTTATCAAGGTTATCGGAAGATCCAGAGAACGCGTAAGCAATGCATATGTGCTTAAAGCGATACCGCTTACGTTCAATATCGCTATGTGCGGGGCGGCTACAGCCATAAATGTATGGAATTTTCCGCGCTTCGTGCTAGGCGGATTTGCAGCGTATTTTCTGGCGGCTTGGATCTTTCCCTGCTGCCAACGCGTCCTTTGTCGCAACCACGAATCCCAGTTGGTAGGCGACTCTTCGCGCGTAATGGATTTGATTATTTTAACATTGCCGCTGCTTTTAACGGCAGATGCGTCTAATGCTGCGTTAGCACCGAATGTGTTGGCAGATGTATCGGCGTTTTTCACATTACCAGGTATTGAGACTGCCTTATAGTTGCGGTTGAAGAATGCTATGCCAATGTCAAAGTCCTCTGTAAGGCTCTTTGGGTCCCATCCGCCCATTGCTTTTATTACACTAGTTTTAAAGAAGTTTGTTGTGCCACCGAATGGCACCGGATATCCAGACCTTTCAAGTCCCGGAAGCATATGCCTGAACCAATAGGCATATTCTGCGCGCTGCATTATGTTCTTCCATCCGTCAAAATCATTCGACATGTCCAATATTCCCTGAACGGCATCGTATTTTTCGGCTTTTATATAATATGCGGCTTTGGCAAGAAGCGACTTTGATATCATGTCTTCCGCATCTACTACCCCTATTATTTCGCCATTGGCGAGTTGCAAGCCGTGGTTAAGCGCATTAGGCTTGTTTTTATATTGTTTTCCGCTAACCATTATTAGTCTGACACCCTTCTCTGACTGCATCATTTTTGATATTTCCATAAGCGTATCTGGGTCATCCCTTTCCACTAGCGCTAAAAGTTCCAGCTTATCCTTGGGATATTCGGATGCCATAGTATTTCTTATTGTAGTGCTTATGACATTTGCCTCTTTATATGCAGGCAGAAGGAGAGATATTTTAGGGAAAGATGCATAATCCAATTTTTGGTATGCATCTAACTTTTTCGTTGCTTCTTCGGGATTTTTGCCCCTTAGCAACGAAGATATGTTATACCCGTTAAGCAAAAGCCATGCTGCGTTATAGACACCTATGATGGAGTCTATAGTTATTGATATTTTATCACGTTTGCCGTTTGAAATTTATTGAATGCCGTCGGATAATTAGTTTATCAGGCAATCCGAATATAATAGATATGTATGAATTTATATGAATTACGTTTATTGCAGCTCTCTTATAGTAGATGCAGGTTTATGTATTTTGCTTAGGTTAGGATATGGATTTCTCGAGCATGCCTTTGACCTCTTTTATGCCTATTGCATGCGCCAATTTTCCAAACCTGGGACCTGTGTCTTTGCTTATTATGGCTTTATACAATATCTTGAACATTTCTGTGGGTTCCACACCCTTGCTCTTGGCAACTTCGTAGACAAGATTATGTATATCGATGGGTCCCATGCTTCGTTTGGGGTTATATATAAGTGCCACAAAAGTTACCTTTTTTGTCGTTTAAGTGCCTACCAGAATATGAGTTCTTTTACTATTTTGTTGGCCTAGCTTGCAGCATTGGCTGTTGCGCGGCTGCACGTTCAATAATGCGTGCGGGACATATCCGCCTTGCTCAACTCGGTTAATGTTACAAACAATCTCGACAATCGCATCATTTATATTCGACTAGGCTTTCTATTTCATATTTCTCCAGTCCCCTTCTGGGGTTTAGGTACGCCAGCTCTGCGACCGAGAATATGCCTGTTATCGTACCTCCAAGGTGCTCGACCATCATAGCCATGGTGCGCATGGTCTCTCCGGTTGCCATGATATAGTCGACAAGTAGCACCCTTTGGCCCGGCTTTATCGCCTTTTTCTGCAGGTTGACCACCCTGTTCGGGTTGTACTCGTGCTCGTACAGCGAAGTTATTACGTCGCCGGCGAGATCCTTCCTGAACATGGGAACCATGCCGCATCCCAGAGCGTGCGCTATGGCGCCGGCCCATATGAGCGCCTGCATGTCCTTTGCCACACAGAAATCTATGCCGCTGTCCTTGTAGCGTTCCCTGGCGTATTCGATAACCTCATCGAATAGTCCCGCATTTCTAAGTGCGGGGGTGGTGTCGCGAAAGACGATGCCCTTGACCGGGAAGTCCTTGTAAAGTTTTATGGCGTTCCTCAGCTTCCTCGAAAGCTTCGCTTTGCCTCTAGCTGGAAGGGGCTTCGCAGTTCCTGCCGCTTGCGCCGCATTCTTTCTCACCCACACGATCTCGTAATCGGTGTTTATGTAGCGATGCCCTTTTTCGAGCATCGCGAGCCTATCCATCTCCTCTATGAGCGTTTTGCGCCTCTTTGCGCTCATGCTCTTCCATCTATCCCCAAACATGAACGAGAAGAGCTTGTAAGTGTCCTCAGATTCGACTAGATTTGAACCTCTCTCGAAGCATGAAGTCACGTCTATCCTGGAGCCTATGTGCTCAGCATAGAAGGGTATGCCTGACTTTTTGAGCGACGCCTCAAGCTTCTTTCCCGTAGTTTTCCCGCCTCCTGCGAGCCTTTTCAGCTTAGTGTGCGGGCTATCCTCGCCCCTAATGAGCATCACACCTACGCCGCCGGGGTTTATGAGCGAATGTATTTTCTTCAACGGGTTCCTCGCGCCGCCGTTGACCCATCCCTTGATGAAGTACAGCGAGTTGAGCGCCAGAACCACATCCGCGGACTTGGGCTTTGTGCTGACCGACTCAAACTTGCCTATGTGTATGTCGTCTACCTTGCCATCAAGCCCCAGCCTTTCTGCATTGCTGATGAACCTCTTGTACATCTCAGGCGAAGGATCTACATAGCTTATTTTAATGCGCGAGAGCAGCCTTCGCCCTAGGTTGTTTATCATGCTGAGGTCGCCCTCCCCCGAACCTCCACCTATGCAAAGCACCCGTATTTCGCGCTTGGCGGGCATGTCTTTGAGTGCGAGTGCTATGTACTTGCCTGCAACCTCCTTCTGGTTGGTGTGGCTCAGATACGTATCGTAGAACGCTGCGTTCTTGTCAAAGAAACTTGAAACCTGCCTCATTGTCATTTCACTACCTTTGTATATCTCCTGCTCTTTAGCGTGCCCGATAGCCCTATCTTCGCAACGCTGTTACCGCCCAGCACAATAACCTCTATGCCAGCCTTGACTGCTGGCGTTACTCTCCTTATCTTGTCGCGCATGCCCCCAGTTATGAAGGGCATGTCGGTGTATCTTTCGATGCTCACGGTTTCGATGGTCCTGCCATGTCCGTCGATTATGCCGTCGGTGGCTGTCGCCATGATTATCCTGGAAGAGCGCATGTGTGTCGCTATATATGCGGCCTCCGAATCGCTGGATATGGTGGCAAACAGCAGATTCCTGTCGAGCACCACCCCGCTGGTGGTGGTTGCCGGGAGCTTCTCAAGCGCCTTCCTGCCGAACCACACTATCTCGCTGGAGAGCTTGTTGCCGCGTGTCGCTTTGTAGAACATGTGCATTGGATCTATCACCCCGCACGCGAGCGTCTTCCTGATCAGTTCCAGACGCTTCCCCATAATGCGGGTCATCATCGCAAAGCCGTGCATCCTGATGTCTATGTCTGCCGGGTCATTCATCTTGTACTTGAAGGAGAGGCCGTGCATTATGCTGCCGCTGCCCAAAACATAGACGACGTTCTTGCCGAGTTCCTCTGAGAAGGCGTCAAACACCCGCTTCAGCCTGGCCGTCCTGAGCGCTTTAGAGTCTCCGAAAATTAGCGAACCGCCAATCTTGACTACTATTGGCCCTACGGCCGATTTGGTGAGCATAAAAAACCTTGCCTCGGGGCACCGTGCTATTCGGTCCTCTTTACGTTGTAGGCTATGGAGTCTCTAGCCACTCTCTTGATCCACGATTCTGCCAAGGAACTTGTCGCAGATTCAAACTCCTTCAGCGCCTGCGAAGCGAGTTTCTCAGCTTCTTCGCTGGCGAACCTTATCGAGCCGAGGTCCTTGAACGCGTCGATGACGAACTTTATGTCGTCCGGCGTCTTGTCCTCTAGTCTCTTTGAGTATATGCCCTTCAGCCTTTCGAGCGACGCGCCGCTCGCGTGCTGCACCGCATGCCAGAGGATTATGGTTTTTGCACCCTCCTTGACGTCATTGCCTATCGCTTTTCCGAGCTTGGCCTCTGTCGAGATGCAGTCGAGGATATCGTCCTGTATCTGGAAGGCATTGCCTGCTGGCGTCCCGTACGCAGGTATACTGGCTATGACATCTTTGTCTGCTCCTGCTATTATCGCACCGCACTGCATGGGCCCGTATACACTGTAGTATGCGGTTTTGGCATGTATGGATTCGTAGTAATCTTCTAGTGTGAACTTGGTTATGTCCCTCAGTGCGGCTAGGTTTACATCCAGATACTGGCCCTGCATCGTCTTCAGCATGATGTCGCTGAACTTGTCGAAGTATGCCCGGCCGCCCTTTTCAATAGAGTATGCAGCATCGTTAGCTATCTTGAATGCGATGGCGAGAAGCGCATCGCCGCCCGTCATGGCATGATTCCTACCGTAAAGTACATGCGCCGCGGGATCTCCTCTTCTTACAGAATTATCGTCAAGTATGTCATCGTGCATAAGGATGGAATCCTCTGACAGCTGCTGTGCCGCTGCAGGAAGCACTGCGTTGTCTATCCTGCCGCCATAAAGCAGCGACCACAGCAGAAGGTACGACGGCCTGCTATACTTGCCCTTCCTGTCCACATAGCACCTCATTATCTCGTTGTTGAATTTCTCTGGCCTGCCACTTGGCATGTAGCTGCATATAGTGCTGTAGATGCTGTCCTTGTGTGCAGATATGAACTCCTTGAACGTGTTGTATTCCTCCATTTACTCACTTATTTCTGGTTATTAGGTAATGCACGAGATTCAGAAGCAGATCCTTTGCGCTGGAATCCGGCATCGCCTCCTTGATGAGGCTTATTATTTCTGCTTCCAGTTTGTTGGCCTTTTTCCTGGCGTAGTCTGCAGAACCGTACTTGTCAAGTATGGCTATCGCCTCCGCTATGGACCTTTTGTCGGTCGTGTGCATCGAGAGTATATCCTTGAGCCTGCCCTTGTCCTTCGCGGATGCGTTCTGCAGAGCGTGTATTACCAGCAGCGTTATCTTTCCCTCGGTTATGTCGTCTCCGACGCCACCCTTATTCCTCGAGAGTTCGCTCGGATAGAGATTCAGTATGTCATCCTGGATCTGGAATATTACGCCTATAAGCGAGCCAACCTTATCGAGCTTTTCCTCGGTTTGCCTGTCCACGCCTGCAAGTATTCCCCCGAGCGCCATGGCGAAGCCGGTGAGCACACCCGTCTTGTCCCTTGCCATCTCTAGATATTTGTCGGCGGTTATATTGTCTATATTTATCCTGACCTCCTCGTTGTTGCTGTGCCATACCAAGTCCTCGTCCTGCCCTAGGGCGATCCTCGACATGTCTTTGAAATACAATCCGTATATCCTGTTTTTCGTCGCGACATCGAGTTTGCGGCTGTCTTCGAGCGCCTTCATCGGGAAAAAGTACATGAAATCCGACGTGTTGGTCGCGATGTCGAGGCCGAACTTCACATGGACTGCGGGCGCCCCTCTCCTCGTCTTCGAACCATCTTCTATGTCGTCCTTTATTAGGGTGGCGTTGTGTATTACCTCAGGTATTATCGCAAACTCTATGTAGTTATTGGGATTCTTCCCATGTGCGTCGAGCACCAGCATCGTGAGCACGGGCCTGAACCGCTTGCCCCCCTGATTGAGGAGGTACCACGCCGGTTTGAGTATCCCGTTGGTGACAGCCTCCGGATCGTACTTGAAGCCCGCCCTGCCTATGAGGTTCTCTATGTATCTGGTGTTTGCCTTGTCAGCAAGGTACTTGTGCAGTTCGGTGTCTATGAGCTTGGCTTTCTCCTCTAAGTATGCATTGATCTCCTGTCCTACAGAAGCATTGTCTCTCATGCCGCCAGATTTATCTGTTTTAATTTTCGCGGCGCTGTTGTCGTAATTTTTTTGCATTGTGCCACCACAGGTCAATAAAGATTCTCATATTCATGATTAATAAATGTTGACTTGTATTCGTCATTGAGCGAACTCATTTTGAAGTTCACTGCTGTTTGTTTTTTTTTTCTTGTTTACTGAACCTGCGGTCATATTGCAAGCACATTACGCTATAGC